>JAYVZR010000430.1:0-3420 GCA_043783135.1 Ferruginibacter sp.
CTTAACAATGCCACAATAGTTTTTCCGCTACCCACATCACCCTGTAAAAGGCGGTTCATTTGTTTGCCGGTTCGGGTATCTTTTCTGATTTCTTTTAACACCCTTTTTTGTGCATTGGTTAATTCAAAGGGCAGGTAACTATTATAAAATGTATTGAAAAGATCGCCTACTTTATTAAATTCCCAACCCTTGCTAAAACGGTGCCTGGTACTGCGGATAAGGCCTAAACGTATCTGGGCAAAATACAACTCTTCAAATTTTAACCGCCTTACTGAATGGGTATACATTTGCTCCGTGGCCGGAAAATGAATAGAACAAAAAGCATCCCATCTTGCAATGAAACGATATTTTTTTATGATGGCATCGGGCAAATTTTCAGGAAGATCATTGGCAGATAATTGTTGCAACAAAGCAAAGGTCAGTTTTGCAAATGCTCTGCCATTCAACCCTCTTACTTTGAGTTTTTCGGTAGAAGAATAGATGGGTTCCAGAAATTTTTTTCCATCAGATTTATCACTGGAGTACAATTCAATTTCAGGGTGACTGATCTGCACTTTGCCCATAAAAAAACCAAGCTTGCCAAACACTAAATAATGATGGCCTACGGTTAATAATTTTTCTGCCCAGCTAATTCCCTGGAACCATACCAGTTCCAATTCACCAGTATCGTCCTGCAGGTAGGCCACTAAACGCTTACTTCTTTTTTCCCCTATCAGTTCAACATGTGTTAACCTGCCTGCAACCTGTGCGTATTCTGTATCCGGGCCAAGAGAACCTATTTTATCTATTTTGGTTTTATCTATATGCCTAAAGGGGTAATATTCCAGCAAATCTTTAAAGGTGAAAATGCTTAATTCTTTTTTTAACAGGTCGCCTCTTAAAGGACCAACACCTTTAAGATATTCAACAGGGCTAAATAATATATTGGCAGTAGACGAAATAATAAATTGTTTGCACAAATATATTTCATTGGGAGCAATTGCCCATCGTTGTTGAGTTGGTAACTTAACTTATGAAGATTTGCGTGCCGGCGAATTTCTGCTAAAATGCATGGGCTTTTTGCCATGCCTGTGACCCCCTTCCCGGTGTACGAATGTGGTAGGTGTATAAGCAGGCGCTTCTCCAAATTGCTCAGGCACGATTTCCTTTTGTACAGGCTTCCCCAATAACTTTTCTATAGAAGCAAATTTGCGTTGTTCTTTTACACTTATAAATGTAATGGCCGTACCATCTGCCGCAGCCCTTGCAGTGCGGCCAATACGATGTACATAATCTTCCCCGTCATGCGGTACATCATAATTTAATACCAGGCCTATATTATCAATATCAATACCACGGCTAAGTATATCTGTAGCTACTAAAATCTGTAGCCGCCCGCTTTTAAAATGCATCAGTACTTCTTCTCTTTTATCCTGCTCAAGGTCGCTGTGTATTTCATTAACCGGTAAGCCGGTTCTTTTAAGCTGCCGGTTTAATTCCTTAACGCTGTTTTTGCTGCTGCAAAATATAAGCACACTGGAAAACTTTTTTTGAAGCAACAGGTATTTAACAAGAGGTATTTTTTGTGTGTCATACACTACGTATGCCAGCTGAATAATTTTTTCGTTTGGCTTACTGATGGAAATATTTATTTCTGCCGGCTGGTGCAAAATACGACGGGCCATTTCCCTTATCTTCTGCGGCATGGTTGCTGAAAATAAAAGGTTTTGCCTTTTTGCAGGCAGGGCAGCAATGATACGCATGATATCATCATAAAAGCCCATATCCAGCATACGGTCGGCCTCATCTAAAATTAAATATTTTAATCCCTGGAATTTTACATAGCCCATATTAATATGCGCCAGCATTTTACCGGGGGTACAAACCACTACATCAGCACCTACGCTCAATGCCTTTTTTTCCTGTATAAAAGCATTACCATCACCGCCACCATATACGGCGATAGAACTTACAGAAGTAAAATAGCTTAAGCCTTCCATATGCTGGGCTATTTGTATGGCCAATTCCCTTGTTGGTACAATTACCAGGGCAGTAATGCTGTGATGATTGAGCGGGCTGGAAATAATATTATTGATTAGGGGTAATAAAAAAGCAGCAGTTTTACCGGTACCGGTTTGTGCAGATGCAATAACATCTTTTCCTGCCAACACGAGTGGGATAACCTGTTCCTGAACTGGTGTTGCTTCATTGTATCCTGAGGCTTCTATACCTTCAATTAATCTTTCGTCGAAACCAAAATCTGTAAACTTCAAAATATATAAGGGTAATTAAATGTAAACGTTTAGTGTTTTAAAAAATTAAAATATTACGCCTGCTCTGTTTCTACCGCAATAGTTTCGTTTGCTGTTACAGGCTGTGGTGTAGTATTTTTTATGGTAAGCTGAAATTTAGTATTCAAAATAACTTCAAACTGACCGGTACGTAAAACAGCTTTTGTAGCATCATCTTCAAGCATTGCTGTCGCTAAATGACTTGCCAAATCTGACCCGCTGATTACATTACTTACTTTGCCATCAGTATATGCAATCGTAAACTTATACCCAGCCTTTCTACCTGTTCCGGCTCTTTCAAAATCATCCCTGTTAAGGTTTAGTAATTGATCGCCTGTTGCAGATTTTTTTAATAAAATCCTTATCACCGGCAGGTATTTGTTCCAAATATACGTGTACATATAAAAAAATTTAAATATTGAAGCTTTCTAACAGGGGACAGATATTCTATCTAAAATAAATACAGGCTGATAAAGATACGCTTTATAGGTGGATAATGGTACTTTGATTTGCAGATTGATGAAAATGAAGCAGTTTTTATAGCAATAATAAAATTGATCTTAAAAATTTGAATAGCCTGTTCTACTGCAATTTTATATTTCTGGTTATGCTATGGCTTTGGTTTCAAATGAATGATAAGGTAAGCTATAAAGCTACTTTTAAAACCACTGTAATAAAGATTTGAACCTAAACTATTAAATGCTACAGTTATAAATACTACATTAGCATAACAAAACGATTGTATGCTACCGTGCATTTTTAAAAAAATCACTACCTTAAAATTCATTCACTTTTGCTTTTGTTTTTTTAACGACTCCCGTCAACCCTACTTATTTTCTTCATTAAAATAATCAATAACCAACCCATATGCTGCAGCAGTATATTTTATCATTCGACCAGGGAACTACCAGTTCAAGAGCCATTATTTTTGATCAGAAAGGTTCTATTGTTTCGCTTGCCCAAAAAGAATTTACACAAATTTTTCCACAACCGGGCTGGGTAGAACATGATGCCAATGAAATATGGAGTACACAGTTTGGTGTAGCAGCAGAAGCGATCAGTAAAGCGGGGTTGTCGGCTGAAAATATTGCCGCCATTGGTATTACCAATCAACGGGAAACCACCGTGGTGTGGGATAGAAATACGGGCA
>JAYVZR010000431.1:0-9120 GCA_043783135.1 Ferruginibacter sp.
GCTAGCATTACCCTTGTATCGCCTGTAGCCAATGCATCCCATTGCAGTGCCATTTGTGTAGCATTGTATGCAAAGTCACATTCTTTGGCGATATAATTACCGGTGCCAAAATAATTCATTATTTCTTTTGGTGCTACAATGGCTTCGCCCAACAATGCCATACCTGGCGAAACTACCTGTACACATTGTTTTAGCAAACGTAAAATGGTATGTGCCTTAGGTAAATTCTGGCAGGTAGTCCCCTGTTGTTTCCAGATAAATGCAGGAGCATCTATGCGTAATACATCTATACCAAGGTTGGCATAAAAAAGTATGATGTCAAGCATTTCTAGCAACACTGCAGGATTGCCAAAATTAAGATCCCACTGATAATTATGAAAAACCGTCATTACCCATTTATTGCATTCCGGTATATAGGTAAAGTTTCCGGGAGCTGTCTCAGGAAAAATATCAGGCATATCCTTTTCAAAAGAATCCGGTATTGACCGGTCATCAAACATATAAAAATAATCCTGGTAATTTTTATCCCCTAGTTTTGCTTTTATGGCCCACTCATGCTGGTGAGAAGTATGGTTAAGCACAATGTCTATCATGAGGTACATATCTGCTGCACTCATCTTTTGCTGTACCATTTTTAAATTGTCGAGGGTTCCAAAACGGGCATCTACTTTTCTATAATCTGATACGCCATAACCACCATCGCTTTCCCCGGCGGGGCTTTCAAACAAAGGCATCAGGTGCAAAAAATTTACGCCTAATTTTTTAAAATAACCCAGTTTATCACCAAGGTTTGTAAGGTTGCCAAAAAAATTGTCAACATACAAACTCATCCCGGTTATTTCATTACTTAAAAACCAAAGCCCTTTTTCAGCTTTCGCACTATCTCTTTTTTTTAATGCTATCCTTCTTTTTTTATGTGCAGTAGCAAGGCAATTGATTAAAACATCAAAATGTACAGCAGCTTTTGGATGGTGCTGATACAATTCATCATACAATGATTTAATAACAGAGGTATTTGCTATTAAACGGCTGTAAAAAGAAAGATCTGCTTCATCCTTGCCAATTTTTAATTTTAAGAAGGCTGCATTTATTTTTTGGTGTAATAAATAATCGTACATATCTTAATTTCCCGGCAATTTTTTTATTTAATTAAATATATCAGAAGTTAAATGTTTAAAAGCCTCCATAGCGCCGAGGTATTCGCAGGTTCTGGCACCAGCTTTATTTGCATTTAAAATAACCTGCTTCCATTCTTCTAATCCGAGGTTAATCATTTCCTGTTTTTTATAATTACTAAGCTGGTATAATACGGCCCCTGTAAAAGCATCACCTGCACCCGTAGTATCAACAGGTTTTATGGCAATACTTGGAATAATATGGGTTGTACCGCCAAGACCAAGCATGGTGCCGTCTTTACCAAGTGTAATAGCAAATACAGCGGAGGTTTTTTGAAGAAAAGCAGTTGCTGCAGCCTCCACTGTAGCTGCCCCGGTAAGCATGATTGCTTCTTCGTCACTTACTTTAAAAAAATGGCAATGCTCCAGAAAATTCCAGGATTGTTTTATAAAAGAAGCCGTATTGTGTTGAAATAACAGGTGACGGTAGTTTGGATCAAAACTGATAAATAATTTTTTATCCAATGAATTTTTCAGCAGGCTGATGTATGCTCCCTGCAAGTCTCCCGGCAAAAAGCCAGTAGCCGATCCAAAATGAACAATAGAAAATTCATCCATGTTGATGGCATCAATATCTGCCGTATTTAAATATCCATCGGCTCCACGGTTAAAATAAAAATCCCTCTCGGCATTTTCCATCAATGATACAAATGCAAAAGTGGTAAAATGATTTTCATCCTGCAGCATGTGTTTGGTACTTACTCCAAAACTTTTCATAACGGCTACCAGGTGGTCACCAAAAGGATCAACACCCACCTTGGCGGCCAATTCCACTTCGCCCCCTAATGCAGCAATAGCAGCCGCTACATTGGTAGGGGCGCCTCCTGGCTTTTTTAAAAAATTTTCTCCTGCTGATAATGGTTTGCCCTTGTCGGTACAAATCATATCTATCAAAGCTTCACCAATGCAGAGTATCTTGCTCATATAATTAATAGTTGTTTTGATTGTGAGGATTGCAGGAAAAATTTAAGCATGCAATCAATACTATTGCAGTAGGGATATTAATAAACAATTTCATAATAATTACTATTTTAATGATTTTGGCCTAATCCCCGCCACCTCCTGCCAGGGCGATTTTTCCTGTTGGCTTAGTGCTTTTTATTAATAGGGTTAACATGGATGCAATCAATAAAAAAGCAGCACTAAAATAAATAGCGTTTGTAGGCTCTGCATATAGAAAATTGTTAAAGATAAATCCAAAAGTCAAGGAGTAAATAAGCATAGGTATTACAATCATCATGTTGATAATGCCCATGTAAACCCCATACCTGCTTTTAGGAATATCGTTTACAATTAATAAATAGGGTACTCCCATCATACTTGCCCATGCAATTCCAAAACCTATAAGTGGGATAAAAACAAGATATTTATCATCGATATGGGGAAAAATAAATAATGCTAACGAAGCCATCAATAAACAAATACAATGTACCATTTTAGCACCTTTCTTTTTTGCAAACCATACCAATACAAAAGCAGACAAAAAAGTAATAATATTTGTCCACCCGCTAAGCAAACCACCCCAGCCAACTGCTTCCTGGTAAATTTTGTTAGCAGCCGAATTATCTGTGGTTTTAAAAATTGTTTTAGCTATGGTCAAGTCTTTAAAATCCCAATAACATTTTAAAGCAAACCATTGAAAGAGATACACAAAAAATAGCCTCCACATATTCACAGGCATATCTTTTATGGCATGAAAAATTTCAATAAAGGGAGTTGATAAACTAACTTTTTTACTTCTTAATTCGGCAAGTTCTGCATCCGTTGGAGGTATTTCAGGTGTTGTTTTATTACTCCATAAAACGCTTGTAATACTGCAAAATGCACCAAAGAAAAAAGCTGCATATACCCAATATGGAATTCCATTAGCATTCTGGTTAGTAAAAAAAGGAATTAGTTGAAATAAAAATAAAGAGAGTGTTGCCAGTGTTTGACCAAAACCCGTAAAAAAACTCTGTGCTAAAAAACCAGTAGGTTGTTGTAAAGGTGAAAGTTTATCAGCGACAAAAGCCCTGTACGGTTCCATCGCTGTATTATTCGCAGCATCCAAAATCCATAATAAACCAACCGCCATCCATAAAGACTGGCTAAAAGGGAAAACAAACAAACAAATACTGCATAGCATTGCGCCTACTAAAAAATAGGGTTTACGCCTACCCCACTTGGGATGCCAGGTTTTATCACTCATTGCACCAATGATTGGTTGTATTAATAATCCTGTAATAGGGCCCGCAATCTGCAGTAATGGAAGATCCCCGTTATTTGCTCCTAAAAATTTATAGATGGGGTTTATTGCATTTTGCTGTAACGCAAAGCTATACTGAATGCCAAAAAACCCGACATTCATATTAATAATTTGCTGAAAACTAAGCCGCGGTTTTGATAAAAGCATTTGCAGGCAACGTTTAGTGGAAATAGTAAAAGTAAGTTAATTATACAATTTCAGGAACTGTTTCAAGGCTTGTTTGCAAACGTTTGATGTGGGCATTTAATAATTGGGGAGAAAATAAAAAACTGTTATAAAGATTGGCCTTCTACAAGATAAGAATCTACATATAATTCCTGGTAGGGTGCATCTTCTTTTACACAAGTCATCATAGCCGATAATGCCAATAGGCCTAATTTATAACCGCTGGTTTCCACATAAGTAATTTCAGGAGTGTATAGGGTTGGAAAGAAATTGCTGTTGCTTATAGTAATTACCGCAATATCGCCGGGTACTGAAAGGTTTAGTTCGTGAATGGCTTTCATAGCACTTAATAAAATGATGTCAGTCATACAAAAAATAGTGTCCGGCCTATCAGCATTTTGTAGCTGTTGCTTTATAATTTCTTTGGTATTTTCGTAATGGTTAGTGTGATAAATATTGAGCTTAGGTGCTTTTTTATGTTGCTGAAAAACTTTTTGAAATGCTTTTAATCTTTTTTGGGTTATTGACATATTAGGTTCTGCAAATACAGCCAAAACTTTTTTCTTGTTTTTTTTAAGAATGGCCTCTGCTGCAATAGTAGCTGCAGTTTCGTCTGCAAAACAAACCCTGTTGCAATTGTCATTATCCGGCACCCTGTCGAAAAAAATAACAGGGATATTTGATTTGTTTAGGCCCTGAAATAAATCGAAGTTGGAGGCATTGGGTGTAATACAGGCAAATAAACCTGCAACCCGTTGCTTTTTGCAATATTTTATATGTGTAGCCTCAATTTCCGGGTTATCATCAGTTTTTAGGATGATTAAGGTATACCCAACTTTTCTGCTTTCAACTTCTACTGCATCTATAAAGGAGGTATAAAATAAATTACTTACTTCCGGTACTATCAATCCAAAAATATTACTATGGCTGGTGCTTAACTGAATAGCGAAGGGGTTTGGTTCGTACTCCAGCATTTCTGCCAGCTCTTTTACCTTTTGTTTGGTGGTGTCTGAAATATCAGGATGGTCTTTTAATGCCCTTGAAGCAGTAGAAATACTGATATTGAGCAGTTGTGAAATCTTTTTAAGTGTAATAGTATCAGACATTGATGCTGATAATTAAATGTTGATTAGTAAAGATGTTTCTAAAAGCATTCTGAAAATAAAATTTTCAATTTGATGGTTAGGTTGATGAGAGTGTCAATGGCAAATAAATCATTACACCTGTTACCAAATATACATTCAATAAAGGAAAACCTTTCAATCGTTTTTGAAAGCTTCTGTTAAGGCATTGAATAACAGTAGAAAGCTGCTTTTGTCTATTGTAATTTACTGGGTTTAAATTTAGTTTGGGGTGAAGCAATATCCTCTTTTTGCCACTGCAATAATTTTGCTTTCATTGCAAGGTAAACGCCATTGGTCCAGCCAAATCCATCCTGGCCGGGATATTCGCCGCCACCCGCAGGTTTATCCAGGTCTTCTACATTGTATTTTTCCATCATCTTCCCCGTTTCTTTAAAAACGTTGTCATTTATCGATAACCACCTTTGTCCTATTTCTGTTGCAAGAAAACGGTGGCCGTAATTATTTAATCCAATACAGGCAATCCATTGTAATGGTGCCCATCCGTTTGGGGCATCCCATTGCTGGCCTGTATGGCAGGTGGTGGTTACAATGCCGCCATTCTTTAATAAATATTTACTGGTTGCAGCCGCCACTTCATTTGCCTGATTGTCAGAAGCTATTTTTATAAACAAAGGGAAGAAGCCGGCAGCAGTTATATTAGATTGCTGTTGTTGAATGTGCAGGTTATAGTCGCAAAAAAAATCCTGGGTGTTGTTCCAGCAATATTTTTGAATGGCAACACTTCTTTTTGCAGCTTTTATTTCAAACTTTTTCGACAGTTGTATATCACCTGATAAAGCATTTGCTTTTGCAATGGTTTGTTCCAAACAATACAAAAGGCAATTTAAATCTACTGGAACAATATCTGTGGTTTGAATGGTATCAATATTTTTTTCATCTGCAAACCAGCGGCTGCTAAAATCCCACCCGCTTTCTGCTCCTGCCCGCAAATGGGTAAAAGTTTCGTCAGAAGGTTTTTTACTTGTTTTACTTACATGTACATCTTCTGCATAACTTTCCTGTCTTGGGGTTGAATTATTATCATAATACCGGTTGAGCAATTCTCCATCGGGCATTTTAACTATTCGTGCCTTCGCTTCGCCTGGCTGAATGTCAAGAGCGCCTTGTTGCCAAAAATTATATTCCAGCTCCAGTTCATTTTTATATTGAATGTATACTTTATCATCTTTTTTTATTTCAGCAAGGATTGTAACCATCAAAGCAAAAAAAGGAGGCTGGCTTCGGCTTAAATAATAACGGCGGTTTCCATTGGGTATATGTCCATAGGTACGCAGCAGGAATGCGAAATTATTGATCATACATTCAATAAGGTCTACCCGGTTATGCTGTTGCAGGCCAAGCATGGTAAAATATGAATCCCAGTAATAAATTTCCCTGAATCTTCCGCCCGGAACAATATAGGTATAAGGAAGATTAATGAGGGAGCTGTTTTCTTTTATGGGTAAACGGGTAAGTACATCCCAAAGGTTTTTAATATTTGATTCAACAGGCTGATCTTTTTTACTTTCGTAATCAGCTGCAAATACCGGCGGTTCATCAAAATTATTTTTTACAAAAACAGTAAGGTCAAAACCGGGCTGATCTTTTTGAGCCAACCATTGTTGTTCTATTAGGTCAAGGTTAAATTTAGGAATACAATCCACAAATGTTTTACCATCTGCAAATACAGCGTTTAATTGCACAGCTTCAAAAAGTTCGTGGAGATCATATATTTCCTTACTGGCCATGGCAAAATATTTTGACTATTTATAAGATGATATCTTAAGCGGATAATGCACCTGTTACGGGTTCATTTGCTTTTTTTTGTACCCGGTAAAAAATAACTAACAGCAGAATTAAAAGAGACATAGGTACAAGGGAGAAGTAAAAGGCTGTTTGGCCCCCATAAGCCTGAAAAATATGGCCGGTAATAATTGATCCGGTTGTACCGCCAAGAGCTGAGAAAATTACAATAAGCCCAGCCATGTATCCGTGTTTTTTAGGCGGCAACGAACTTAATATAACTGAATTAATAGCCGGATAAATAGGTGCCAGTAGAAAGCCAATAAGTGGAAAAATAAATGTTGCAAGTGGTGCGGTTGACCAGCCGGTAATAACAGCATGGCCTGCCTTATCGGCCAATGGTATAGCAGCTATTACCAACAGCCCTGCTATAATTAAACAGGTTATCAGTACCAATAGCCAATTTATTTTCCTAAGCAGTACGCCTGCCAGAAATCTTCCAATAGCGGTAGAAGCTGCCAGGATACTGGCCATCTCAATGCTGAGTGTTTGTGGCAAATGAAGTACTTTGCTGTTATAAGTAGGCAACCAACTCATAATACTTTGTTCAATTAATACATAAATAAAAGCACTGGCAACAAAAACTATAACGATGGGCAAAGCAATTAGTTTAAACATTTCTGCAAAATCGTTGGTAACAGGTTGATGGCTGTTATTTTTCACTGTTGATTCATCAAGGGGCGAGCTTAGCAATAACAGGAATGCAATACCAACAATGCCCGCTAGTAAATAATATACTTTTAGCCAATCTGTTGATTGTGGGTTTTTATCATTAACAAATGCACTGAAAATAAAATAGCCGGTAAGGATACCTACCATAAAAAAGGATTCAATAAAATTCATAAAACTGGCATGTTCCTTTTTATCTTTAGTGATAATACCAATGGTAGCAAAAACGGAAACCTTTATCATGGCAAAACTTGCGCCGGTGGCTGCAAAAAGTAATTTCGTCATCATGAATCCAGGAAAAGAAGGCATGATTAAACAAACCAGACCAATAAACCCAAGGGCAATTAACATGGCTTTTTTATAACCAATCCGGTTTACGTAAGAGGCAATAAAAAAAGATACAATGGCGATACTGAGGTCTTTAAAGGCTTCCAGTATGCTGGCGGATGATTCTGTAACGCCATAGTTACTTTGTACCTGCAGAATAACGGTGCCTACACTATTGAGTAAAATGGCAAAAACGAAGTAGTTTAAAAAAAGCGAGGTTTTAATTTTCCAATTATTCATAATAGATATTTAATGGCAATGCGCTATTAAATATACATAACCTTTACACATCTCAGTTAAACCTGTGGACTAATATTTTTTGGTGTCATTGTTAAAAGTATTCCAGCTATGCAAAAACTCCTGGTAAGCAGGTAAGGGCTTTAAAGAAGCAGTAGTATCTATTGCTGCCCCATTAATTTTATACTGGTGCTGGTTATAAGAAATAGTATCGTTATTCAAATTAAATAATGCATTTTCATCCGGTCTTTCAAAAGCAAAAAAACTTTTATCATCAATGGCCAATACAACCATCACTGGCTTGTTGCCAATTTTGTCCATAATGATTCTTTCTTTTTTTAATTGATTCCAATCAAATGATTTTCTTTCTTTGCCTGCTTTAACGCCAATTACCCATGATTTATCTTTACCAGAAAGGCTATCCGTGCCTGTTAGTTCGCTTATGCTTTTACCGTTTTCAAAATTAAAACTGGTATCGTATTGGTTTATAAATGCAGAGTCTGCCTGCATTATCAATGAGTTTGGATTTAACTGTAACCATTTGGATAGAGAGGTTTGTGTGCTAAAAAATTCAGGCATTTGCGCCCCTTTTAATTTACCGGTAATAGCTTCGCCTGTAACCTGGCGCCACCAGCTTTTTGTTGTGGCATCTTCAAACATGGCATTAAAATGATCCATGCCCACCAGCCTGAACTGTTCAGGTAACCCATTTACAGTTGGCTCATAAACACGACCTGTTCTGCAAACAGTGCAATAGGTAACAATTACAGGTTTTCCGCCAATACTATCTTTCACCTGGTGATGATATCCTAAAAACTGTATTGGATATGCTTTAGCTTCTCCATTATTTACTATCCCTATTATCAAACGATTAGTATCTACTTTATTGGCAGCAGCAGTAACCATTAAAACTTTTTGCGGCTGATAAAACATATGATCAGCAGGCATATTAAAATTGACCATGTAAATTATTACCCCCACCAATGCTACCGGTATAATGGGCCGCCATTTTCTTTTCCCGTTTGCTGACGAATATCCAATCACCAACATTGCGCCAAACATAACCCTGAATGCCCAACGCCAACAATATAAAAAATAAGCAATATCTATGCTGTTCATTTTTTGGCTGCCGGGCATGGGCATAATTAAATAAACATTTAATATTTCAAATAATAACAACCCAATCAAGCCTGTAAAAAATACTTTTTTCATATTTTATAATTATCAGTTTTTATCATTATTTCTAAAACCGTGATGAATTTAATCATCAATTATTTACTCACTTTACGCAAAATAAAACCTAAACTTGCCTTGTAAAAATAACTGATTGTGGAAAACTTTGTAGACTTATACACAGACTATCTGATATGCTCCA
>JAYVZR010000432.1:0-3397 GCA_043783135.1 Ferruginibacter sp.
GCCAATCATTGAACATTGAACATTGAACATTGAATATTGAACATTATCAAATACAGCAATCACCGGCAGCGCCAGCAACAACACATTTACAATATACACCAAGAGCAGCACAGCAAAAATCCTCTTGTCATCATACTTATCTGCCTTGCTGGCCCAGCGTATGCGTTGATTAAAAAACTCCCTGATTGAATTTACCGGAGCCGTTTGTACAATCACCTCTTTTGATTTTAAGAACATTACTTTATCGGGATAACGTTTGTATATCTTATGCATCAGCAACATATCATCGCCGCTGGCAATAGTATCAATGCCTTTAAAACCGCCCACTTCATGAAAGGCATTTTTTTCATAGACAAAGTTGGCACCATTGCACATGCTGTGCATTTTTTTATAAACAGCCGCACCTGTTATGCCCTGCAAAACCATAAAATCAAGTGCCTGGAATGTTGATAAAAAACTGTTATCGCTATTGATAGAAACAGGCGCTGCAATACAGGCCGGCCGGTAGTCTTCATAAAAAGAGGCAATTGTTTGTAACCATTCCTTACCCATATAACAATCTGCATCTGTTGTTACAATTAAATCGCCGGTTGATTGTGCAATAGCTATTTCAATGGCTTTTTTCTTATACGAATTGATAGTACTACTAACAAAATCTTTCAAAAAAATGCAGTGTATATTTTGCGGGTGAAATGATTGAACAATTTGTGCAGTATTATCTGTAGAGTAATCGTCCACCACAATTATTTCAAAAAAATTAGATGGATAAGTTTGATCAATGATTGATTGCAGACAATGACCGATATTTTGTTCCTCATTCCTGGCGGGGATAATGACGGTTATTTTAGTAGAAGGGTCTTTATTAATAAAGACTGATGATTCATACTCAGGAATTTGTAACCAGCACTGCCTATAGTAAAAAATAAGTGCAGCATAACCAACAAAAAAAATAGCAGTAATAACAAGTATAATCAGTTCCATAATGATATGCCGTAAAAGAGTCCGATCCGCCGCGGCGGACAAGCTGCAGGAATGTTGAATATTTATTAACAGCCCGGAAACAAAAATAATTTTTATAATTTCAAACCAATCATCTATCTTTAGATAGTTGTTTAAACAACTATATGCCAAACAACCAATTTAAACGCGGAGAATTATACAGCTTTATTACCGGTAAGGCCAGCACTGCTATCGGAAGAAGGTTGCAGAAAAATTTTAAGGAAGCCAATGTTGAAATAACCATTGAGCAGTGGAGTGTGTTGTATCATTTATGGAAACAAGACGGCCTTAGCCAGCAGCAATTATGCGATGCTACTTTCAGGGATAAGCCAAGCATTACAAGGCTGGTAGATAATTTAGAAAAATTGAAACTGGTAAAACGCTTTGCTAGTAAGGACGACAGAAGAATGAACATGATTTACATGACAAATGAGGCGCAGGTGTTGCAGGAAAAAACAATGGGCCTCGCCAATCAAACATTAAACGAGGCATTGGGTGGCGTTACTATTGAACAGATTGAAATTGCAAAAATGGTATTACAGAAAGTATACGATAATCTTAGTTAAAACGTTGACCGTCTATCAACCAGTAAATAAATTTTCAAACAAAAAAATTATACAATTATGAGCGCATCAACTTCAACCACAGCATCATTAAAAGGTGGTGAATGGTTAATTAAAGAAAGCAATGCTTTTGAAACATTTGCTCCCGAAGATTTTAATGAAGAGCAATTGATGGTAAAAGAAATGTGTTTACAGTTTCTGCAATCAGAAGTGCATCCTGTTGCGGACCGTATTGATAAATTAGAGCCGGGGCTAATGCCGTCGCTGATGGTAAAAGCAGGTGAGCAGGGTTTGCTGGGCACTTCAATTCCCGAACAATATGGTGGGTTGGGGAAAGATTTTATTACCTCTACACTTGTAAATGAGGGGCTTGGTGGTGGCTATTCTTTTAGTGTGGCCATTGCAGCACATACAGGCATCGGTACTTTACCGATTTTATATTTTGGTACCGATGCGCAAAAACAAAAATATATTCCCAAACTGGCCAGCGGAGAATGGAAAGGTGCATACGGATTAACAGAACCCAATAGCGGCAGTGATGCCTTGGGCGCCAAAACAACTGCTGTGCTTTCTGTTGATGGCAAACATTATATTTTAAATGGCCAGAAATGCTGGATAACCAATGGCGGCTTTGCTGATGTATACACGGTATTTGCAAAAATTGACGGTAACAAGTTTTCAACTTTTATAATTGAGCGTGGGTTTGAAGGATTTACACAGGGGCCGGAAGAACATAAAATGGGTATCAAAGGTTCGTCTACCGTACAGCTATATTTCCAGGATTGCAAAGTACCTGTTGAAAATTTGCTGGGCGAAATTGGCAAGGGCCATATCATAGCATTTAATATTTTAAATATCGGCCGGTTGAAATTATGTGCTGCAGCATTGGGTGGTTCTAAAATGGCATTGAATACTACCATTGAATATGCAAAAACAAGAGAACAGTTTAAAACTGCCATTGCTAATTTTGGGGCTATTAAATATAAATTGGCAGAGGCCGCCATCAGGATTTTTGCCAGTGAAAGTGCTTTATACAGAACAAGTAAATGGATAGATGAAAAAGAAGTAGAACTGGCGAATGTCGGAAAACCTTTTAATGAAGCAGTATTAGGTGCAGCAGAAGAGTTTGCTGTAGAGTGCGCTATTTTAAAAGTGCATGGCAGCGAAGTGTTGGATTATGTGGTGGATGAAGGGGTACAAGTTTTTGGTGGTAATGGTTTTAGTGATGAATATACTATCAGCAGGGCTTACAGGGATAGCCGCATTAACCGTATTTACGAAGGCACCAACGAGATTAACCGCCTGCTTACTGTAGATATGATTTTAAAAAGAGCGATGAAGGGGAAACTTGATCTGATGGGGCCAGCTATGGCAGTTTCAAAAGAATTAATGAGTATACCCGATTTTGGTAATGAAGATGAAACGGCTTTTGCGGCAGAAAGAAAATCTATTTTAAATATGAAGAAAAGCATCCTGATGGTTGCTGGTGCTGCTGTGCAAAAATTAATGATGAAAATTTCTGACGAGCAGGAAATACTCATGAATATTGCTGATATGGCCATTGAAACTTTTGTAGCAGAAAGTACTTTGCTGCGCATTATGAAAATGGCAGATAAACAGGGTGAAGCAGCCGTTACTACCCAAATTGATATAATGCGTTGTTATTTAAATGATGCTATTGATAAGGTTAACAAAGCGGGTAAAGAAGCCATCAATGCATTTACAGATGGTGACGAACAACGCATGATGTTATTGGGTTTAAAACGTTTTACAAAGGCAGCTCCATTTAATAGTAAAGATGCCCGAAGAAGAATAGCAGACAAGCTCATCATGGA
>JAYVZR010000433.1:0-3395 GCA_043783135.1 Ferruginibacter sp.
AACCTGCAGATAAAAAAAATACTGGAAAGCAATGAAGTTGTATTTGCCGGTGAAGCCAATACAATTGTTATTAATAACAATGAAATAAAGGAAAATTAGTTTTAAAAAATACTCCTGTTAGGATGTTACCTGCTCGTATCAATAATCTGCGCCAGTTCAGTATCCCATTTACCGGTTTTTCCATATTCAACAACACGGCCTAATTCTTTTCCATCCTTCATTACAATAATGGTAGGCACATTAATAATACCAAATGCTTCGGCAATATGGCCCAATGCTTTTTTATTTCGGTTAACACCAAAAAATGTAATGTTATCATCAGGCACACCGGTCATTTCCTGCAGCCTGAAAAACCTGGGTAAAATAAACTGGGTATCCTCACACCAGGTACCGCCAAATACAACAAATTGTAATTTCAGCGTTTTGCTTTTAGCAAATGATACTAGTAAAGTGGTATCGGGCGCATATATATTATGGTTAGGTGCATACCATTTGGTAAACAAACTATCGTTCTGCACCAGGTACTTATTAATGGTTCCCCTGTAAACAGCTACCTCCTTATTTTCGGGATCTTTTGTTATTTCATATTCAGCCTGTGCCTGTACAAAATAGCTTGCCATCAACAGGCATACAATGATTGGTATTTTCATAAAATGGTATTGGTTATAGTCTGCTAAGGATCGATATGGGTTTAGATGAAGCTTATAGATTGGCTTTTAATTCGTTTAAAAAGCCCTTTAGTTTTTTTAATGATTCTATCATGGCAAATTTTTCATCTGCCTTTTTATTATTTTTTATAAAATCTTTTGCGCCTTCCATGGTATATTTTCTTTCACGCATCAAATGATAGATCAGTTGAATATTTTTAATATCCTCAGGCCTGAATAAGCGGTCACCTTTCCCGTTTTTCTTTGGCTTTAATACATCAAATTCATTTTCCCAAAGGCGTATCAACGATTGATTTACTTTAAACATGGCCGCTACCTTACCAATAGAATAATACATTTTCTGAAACAGTATTTCATCATCAGGTATATCAAGTAAATCAACCCCTTCGCACATTTCTTTCAGGCTCTTTCTTCCCCGCTGTGATTTTATTTTTGGCACCGTTATTTCAACTGGCATTTCAATTACGGTTTCTTTTTTTACAAAAGGAGGCTTTGGCGGCAACGGTTGCTGCTGGCTTTCAAAATCAAATGCTATTTGTGTTGGTAAATCCATACCGTATTAACTATATAAAAATAAAACGATACAAGTTAATCAAAACTTTTTGCACTGCCGGTAGCAGATAATTTTAATACCCTGTCGTACTGCTCAGCATTCAAGTCATTATAAAAAAAGTAAACAGGGTCTACGGGTCTCCCGTTAATATGCACTTCATAATGACAATGTGGGCCAGTACTGGCTCCGGTACTACCAACCCATCCAATTACATCGCCACGTTTTACATGCTGTCCAACCCGGGCCTTAATGCGAACCATATGCATGTATACGGTTTCATAACCATACCCGTGATTGATAATTACATGATTACCTGTACCTGTACTAAGCCCTGCTGTTGCAACAGTACCATCCCCGGTAGCATAAATAGGAGTGCCCTGGGGTGCAGCAAAGTCAAGCCCTTTATGCATTTTGGGGATACCATAGATAGGATGTATGCGATATCCAAAACCACTGGCAATCCTGGTAAGATTTTTATTGCTTACAGGTTGTATGGCTGGGATGCTGGCTAATTTATTTTCCTGGTTGTTAATCAGTTTTTCAATGGCATCATAACTGTTAGCCTGGTAAGCAATCCTGGCACTAATATTATTTAAATCCAATGAAATTGTTTTGCCCAAAGCATCATCACTCATCACATTCACTTTTTCCAGTTCCTTTGCTTTTTCCTGCAATTTAGCCCTTGCACTATCCGGTACAGGGTTGGCTTCAAAGATAGAGCGGTATACCTCATTATCTCTTTTTTCAAGGTCGGCCATTTGCTGTTGCAAACTTTTTACCTTTTCACTTAAGGCTGTATAGCTATCTTTTACTGCATCATACTTCAACTTCGATTCTCTATCACCGGGATTAGGAATAAATTTAGTATACAATGTGATCACTACAACAGAGCTTACAAATAAAGCAGAGAGAAATCCGAATATTCGCAAAAGCTTAACCCTAAATGGAGTTACCAGCTTTTCATAACGAAGCGAATTGGTATTATAGTAATATTTTATTTTCTTCATACAGGCAAAAACCCTTTAGGATATTTTACAAAAAATTATATACTTTTTTTTATATAAACGCAACAGTTAGTTTATAGTATTTGAACAGTTTTATTTGTTCATTATATACTTCAAATTGCCGCAGCAAAAGGATAGTTGGTGGGAACACCAGCCACGGCCGGCATCCCTACCGGCCGAAACCGGAAGCTACAATGTGAAATGTACGCATTCCATTTGTACCGATGGCGATGGGCTAAGGTTTTCCTTACCTTTGCGCAACAGTTTTTTTAAAAGTCTACAAATATAGACCGATATACTGCAAAAATCAACCCAAATAAGAAAGCTTTATGATGACGAGCGCACAGATACGCCAGCAATTCCTCGACTTTTTTAAATCAAAAGGGCATACCATCGTGCCTTCCGCACCCATTGTTTTAAAAGATGACCCTACCTTATTATTCACCAATGCAGGAATGAACCAGTTTAAAGATTATTTCCTGGGCAATAAAAAAGCGCCTTATAACAGGGCGGCAGATACGCAGAAATGTTTACGGGTAAGTGGTAAACACAACGACCTGGAAGAAGTAGGCGTGGATACTTATCATCATACCATGTTTGAAATGCTGGGCAACTGGAGTTTTGGGGACTACTTCAAGGCAGAAGCCATTGAATGGAGTTGGGAATTGTTAACCAACGTATATAAATTAGATAAGGATAAATTATATGTAACCATTTTTGAAGGCGATGAAAAAGAAGGCCTGCCAAAAGATGAAGAAGCGTTTAATGAATGGAAAAAATATGTGGCAGCAGACCGTATTTTATTGGGTAATAAAAAAGATAATTTTTGGGAGATGGGTGATACGGGCCCCTGTGGGCCCTGCACAGAAATACATGTGGATTGCCGAAATGAGGAAGAAAGAAAAAATGTATCGGGCAGCACATTGATAAACAACGACCACCCACAAGTGATTGAAATTTGGAACAATGTGTTTATCCAATTTAACAGAAAAAAAGATGGCAGCCTGGAGCCATTGCCAGCCAAACATGTAGATACCGGAATGGGTTTTGAAAGATTGGTCAGGGTGATACAAGGCAAGCAAAGTAATTATGATACGGATGTTTTTAGCGGAACGATTGAAGCGATTAGCAAGATTGTAAATAAAGAATATAATAACTCCCCTTCAGGGG
>JAYVZR010000434.1:0-3392 GCA_043783135.1 Ferruginibacter sp.
TCATTAGACTGTGTAAGTATTAATGAAGTAAGGCTGGGGCTGATGGCCGGGTTTGATAAAAAGGATATTCTGTACACGCCCAACTGTGTAGATTTTGAAGAGATTGTAGCGGTAAAAGATTTGGGTGTAAATATAAATATTGATAATATTTCTATTTTAGAACAGTTTGGTAATAAATTCCAGGGTACTTACCCGGTGTGTATACGCCTGAATCCTCACATCATGGCAGGTGGTAATTTTAAAATATCTACCGGGCATATTGATAGTAAATTCGGCATCTCTATCCACCAGATGCGGCATATTGAACGTATCGTAAAAACAACCAAATTAAATGTTACCGGTATACACATGCATACCGGCAGCGAAATAAAAGACATCAATGTTTTTTTAGAAGGCCTGTCGGTGATGTTCGACCTTGTCAGCCATTTTCCTAACCTTGAATTTATTGATTTGGGTAGCGGCTTTAAAGTGCCTTATCAACCCGGCGATGCAGAAACAGATGTAGCTGCCCTGGGCGAAAAAGTTGCCGTTGCTTTTGCCGAATTTGAAAAAGAAACAGGCAGAAAATTACAGGTGTGGTTTGAGCCGGGTAAATACCTTGTGAGCCAGTGCGGTTATTTTGTAGTAAAAACCAATGTCATCAAACAAACCCCTGCTGCGGTTTTTGCAGGGGTAAACAGTGGCTTCAATCACCTTATACGCCCCATGATGTATGATGCTTATCACCATATAGAAAACATCAGTAACCCCAAAGGAGCCGAAAGGATATACACCGTGGTAGGCAATATTTGCGAAACAGATACTTTTGCATGGGACAGAAAACTGCACGAAGTAAGGGAAGGTGATTACCTTGTTTTTTACAATGCAGGTGCCTATGGTTTTGAAATGAGCAGCAATTTTAATAGCCGCCTAAAACCTGCCGAAGTAATGGTAGTTGATGGCAAGTCAAAACTTATCCGTAGAAAAGATGAGTTTGAAGATTTGCTGAAAAACCAGGTTATATAAGCCAACGCATAGGATTCATTTTAAGTTATGGGCAGTCATGTTTAATCATGACTGCTTTTTTATTTTATATAAATAGTTTCTGTTTAGAACCTGTTTGAATTATCTGTAATATCCTTTATTGGGCTAAAGCCCGGGTATTTGTTCTCAATTAACCACGGCATTTATGCCGGGTTAATATAAAACGGTATTGAGGGGCTTTAGCCCAATTTCCTAAACTCAAAATTCGAATTAACTCAAACAGCTTCTTAAAATGATGATGATAACAAGGTTTAGTGGATATAAAGGCTGATGGAAAATATAAAGCCTGCAATAAGTGGATAAAAGAAACCGAAGCCCCTATAAAAAATTCATAAAAAGAATGTGATCAAACAGTTGCACTTCTATTTTAATTGTTGTAACTTTTTTCTCTAAAATCGCCATTATGAAATTTCCACATCTAATTTCCCGCATTTCAATCTATTTGCTTTCACTTGTAATGATTGTTTTTGGTATCCAGCATTTTTTGCATCCACGTGACCTTGTAAATTATGTGCCCGATTTTTTACCGGGGGGTATAATTTGGGTCTATTTTGTAGGGGCAGCATTTATACTGGTAGCAATAGCTTTTATAACCAATAGGATGGTAAAGGCCGCTGGTTATCTTTTAGCAGCCATACTGATAATTTTTGTATTAACTATCCATTTACCCAATTTTTTAAATTCAGGTGATGTCGAACTGAAACGGTCAGCCCTGATAAGTATGCTGAAAGATACAGCCATTGCCTGTTTTGCTTTGTATATAGCTGCCGGTGCCCACGAACAGAAATTGCATAATGAAAACAGCGACTGATTATAACTATCTGCTCATAGTTATTTCCTTAATATGGTTATGGCTTTAAGTCATTCTGTAACAGAAACTGTATTAGTTTCACGGTAAGTTACAAATATTCCCAATCAATATAAATTCATCAAAACAAAAAACTACATTTGAGTATTGGGCTGACTGCAAAGATTATTTGATGAATGATTAAAAATATTTCTTCTTTTATAAAAAATAAACCTGCCCTGGCGGTAGGTTTTTTATTCGCAACATCCAGTCTTTTATTTGGTACCTGGGTGGCAGCCATACCTGGCATAAAACAAAGGCTGGGTTTTACCGATGGCAGCCTGGGGTTATCTTTATTATTATCTCCTTTAGGTGCCATTACCGGTATGCTTTTATCTACAAGGGTTTTTAGTAAAATAACTGTGGGCAGATGGATGTTTAACGGCTACCGTGTTTTGTGCTTAATTATGGTACTGCAGATTAATTCGGTTAACAGGCCCATGTTTTGGACATGCCTGTATTTTTTTGGCTTATGCAGTTTTTTAAATGGCGTGTCTGCCAATGCTACAGTAAACTTAATGGAAAAGAAAACCAACCGATTACTGATGAGCACCTGTCATGGCATGTATAGCCTGGGCGGGGCTGTTAGTGCAGGTTTGGCAGCCATGTTATTTTCATTTCACCTGGTATCAGGTTGGCAGATCGTTATGGTAGCCAGTATTATTTTAACAGTCATTACAGCCAATCGAAAATTATTATTGGCCAACCAGGATATTATTCATAGCAGATCAGGCATTAAACTTCCCTCGCCAACTATATTGGGTATTTCATTTATCTGCATGGTTACTTTTATGGCAGAAGGTTGCGTAGCCGATTGGAGCGCCATCTATTTTAAAGAAACCCTGCATGCCCCCAAAGAATTGGTGAGTCTGGGCTATGCTGGTTTCTCTATCGCCATGACGATAGGAAGGTTAAACGGCGATGGGCTGATTGCTAAAATCGGAAGTAAAACAATTGTTATTTGCGGCTGCCTGTTATCTGCCCTTGGGTTTACATTGGTTGTATTGGTACCCGTTGTTCCGGTGGCCATTGTAGGCTATATTTTTATTGGGTGTGGTTCTTCCTGTATTGTCCCTGTATTGTTTAGTGCCTCTGCCAATATTCCCGGTGTAAGTACATTAGAAGGATATGCCATGGTAACTACAGGCGGCCTGATAGGTTTTCTTACGGGCCCATCATTAATAGGCTTTATTTCAGAAAAATCAAATCTCCCCAAAGGCCTATCATTATTGATTTTATTAACCATATTAGCTGCAACAGTGGCCTGGCGAAATAAATTTTTAGCCAATAAAAAAACGGCCGATAATTCTTTGGAATATGATGAGCAGATATATTGAGCAGGTTGTCAACCCATACAACGTTTGTAAGTAATAAATCATTTTTAGACGGCATTTATGCTTATGCAGGTTACTGTAAATCAGCTAACTGAAAATAGCCACCTGTTAGCCTAAAAAACCAGCGCTGATACTTTGAAATAATTTAAAAAAGTGTTAGATTTATAGAAGTTCTTTTTTTTCGTAAA
>JAYVZR010000435.1:0-9103 GCA_043783135.1 Ferruginibacter sp.
TTCGCTCATTATTATTTATTTATTTGTGCGAAAGTAGCATTTAGTAGCCAATTGACATTACAAAAAATACAACATTATTGGCAGTAACTATTATTAAAACACTTCATTAATTATAACAGCATTATTATTGAAGTTAAAAGCATTGCCCGCCACTTTATTAAGCAATGATTTTGCTACAGGTGCATTAGGAGATAATAAATAAACGGTTTCATTTTTAAAAGCTATTTTGCCAAGGCCTGCGGCAATAAAAAAAATGAAACCGTCACAGCAAACAATACTACCTGTTGTAACAGATGCATGCAGGGTAGTACTATCAACGGAAAGTAATGCAGCCAGTTCATTTTTATTTGCTGCTAATTGACGGCCATGCATATCTTTTTCAAGGTGGCTCATGGCCCGGCCGGTTTCATATTTGTCGCCTGCACTGCTTTTTTCTTCGCTGTTAGCAGCATCCTGTGCATTTTGCATTGCCTGCAGTGAAGCATTAATGCGCTGCTGAATAATTTCAATACAAAACTGGTGCAGCTCTTTTTTATAACGGAGTTTTTCTTCTATTCGCATTTAGTAATGTTACTAAATAAATTAAGTTTGAGGTATGGAAATAAAAAAACCGAAATACGCTTTCGGTTTTTTATTTAGTTTATCAGCCATTATGAAGCTGCTATTGTACAATAGAATACTTATTTTTTAGAATCGTTTCTTTTTACGAATTGCTCAGTGGGCAATTTATAAAAGCTCAACAGGAAGGCAATTTTACCATTCTTCAGCCGCCAGCTATCTGCATAAAGGACAGAATCCCTTTTACCGCCTTTTTCTACCCATTTGTTATAGGTTGTTATCATCACCCAGTCTTCATTGCTTTGCTTGTCATGAAGAGAAACAGCAGAAATGATGTTATTGGATGTAGAATCATACATACCTCTGTTTGCAGTTAGTTTTACATTAATTTGACTATTGGGTACCACAATTTCTTCCCTGTCTGTTGGTATACGTAACCTAACAGTATCGGCAAAAAGACCAGCCACTTTGCCCGCATCTTTATGATCCCATGCATAATAAAAATCTATTACTGTTTTAATATTATCATCACTGCCAATTTCCCAATCTGTATATCTTACAGGGTAAGCATATACAGGTTTTACTTTTTCAACAGCTATTACGGGAGCAGCAGCTGTATCAGTAGTAGTGGTGTTTTCAGTTTTTTTTTCGCTGCAGGATGAAAATATGCATACCCCGGCGAATAAATAAATAATTTTTTTCATCATTTGTTAGGTTAATTCTTTGGTGAGTTAAACGATTGATAGATGTAAATTATTATTTTTTTTGTAAATAAATAGTTTTTAACATATTTGCTTCAAGATAATCCGTAGTAAACATATTGTCACCCTATCCTTTACTCTTTGCAGCCATATTTTTTTCCATTCAATTTTTCATCTGTAAAGCTCCATTTATTTTATGATAATAAATATATGAAACTATCAGAATTGCCAATACCAGTAGCGGAAAAAATGTTAACCCTGTTAAACCATCCACAGACCGATGGCTAATAAATGCAGCTATAAAATCAAATGTCAGGCCTGCGTAAGCCCATTCCTTAACACGGCCGGGTACTTGTGGAATAATTATAGCAAGTGTTCCTAAAACTTTAAAAACTGTCAGCATCATTGCAAAATATGCCGGGTAACCTAAATGCCGTATACCTTCTTTTGCCATTTCAGTTTGTGAGGTAAATGCGGGCATTACACCTTCAAATAAAAAAGATGATAATTGTTGACACCCAAAAAATAATTTTTGCAGATTTCATCTTGATTTATTTTTAATTTTTAAAATTAATTTGATTTATTTTTTTCAAAATTAAGTAACCAGTGGTTACCAAACCTATCAGTAAGCCCTCCAAATAATGCACCCCAAAAAGTATCTTCTAAAGGATGTGTCGCATTACCATCGGCCGAAAGTTTTTCATAACAATTTTTTATTTCTTCTTCGCTATTGCAGGCAAGCATAAGGGTAACTGAATTTCCCTTTAATAAGCCCTGTTCACCCACCATATCCGATCCCATCAATATCAAATCACCTTTTGTAAGTTGCGAATGCAAAATACAATCTTTCATTTTACCCGGCATTTTATCCGCCATCGGCGATTCGCCAATTGTTTGCAAACTAAGTTCCCCGTCTAAAACTTCTTTATAAAAATTCATTGCCTGCCGGCAATTTCCGTTGAATGTTAAATAGGCATTAATTTGTGACATCCTATTTTTATTTATTATTGAAGTTTTTCTAACCCAGCTAATATTATTGTTTATCATGTTCAGGTTTTATTATTTCTTTTTCGGCTTGCTTAGGTTTTCCATCACCCTTGCCTTAACAATTTTTTTTATCAGGGAAACGGGAACAGGCTTATCTAGTGCAAATTGTATGGTACCTTTTGAAGTTTTATAGCCTTTTAACTCCTCAGCCAATGTAGCTATCAACGATGCGTTGCCCGGGAAAAAGCTATAATGATTTTTAAAGCCTGCAAAATAAACAAGCATTCCATTTAGCTTAAAGGCAGGCATTCCATAACTAATCACTTCTTCAGCGCCGGGTGCAGTGGCTTTTATTATTTGACGTAATTTTTCAAGCTTGCTTTGTACATTTTCTGGCTGCAGCAAAAGGTAAGTATCTATGTCTTTTATTGAAGTATCCATAAAATATTATTGGCTTAACAATTATTTTACTAGTTTTTTTATACATGGTTTTTAAAGGAGTTTAATATAGCCTGCCAGCCACCCTTTTGCAGTTAAATAGGGTTGGTATCTTCAGCTTCAAAGGTTTCAATAACATCATACTTATCGCCATTTTTTACAAATGATACTTTTACATTTCTACCATCTGCTAAATTGTATTCAATAATTTCATTCGCTTTTACAACAGTGTAAATGCCATCCAGATCAAAACCGATGCTGCCATCCCGGGCTTCCATACGAAAACTAAATTTGCCCCCAACACTTAAATCATTTTATGGCGGCAGGTGCACACCAGTCATCAGATGCAAAATTCCAGTTTATAATATGTTCTGGGTTTGTCCAGTATTGCCATATTTTTTCTATAGGCGCACTTATTGTTGCTTCAACTGTTATTGCTGTTTTCATTACTGTATATTTTATTTTTGGTAATTATTATTGCTACAATATAAGGCCATTCAATTTAGCTGGCAGGTAAACTGTCAAGGTTTATTACAGCTTGGTTTACTACCATTTTTTTAATCGCCTTTTTTGCACGTTCCTTTGCGATTTTCTTTTTATAGGCAAACCATTTTTTGTCATTTATTTTTCGAAAGAGGTTGTCAATATTGCGCAATATGGCAATGTACCATACTCCTTTTAATTTAACAGGTATACTGTTGGCCAGTGTTCTTACAGCCAAACCAAAACCACCAGAGAGGTATTCAATATGATGCCAATAGCCACTTGGCATAAATAAAGTATCGCCATGTTCTAAAACAGTATTCATACCTTTTACATATTTTAATCCGGGATATTCGTTGTAGTCGGGATAATCTACATCTACTGTTGAGTGAACATTAAATGGCAGGCGGTACAACAAGGCTGATTGATCTGGTGAAAAAAGCAATACTCTTTTTGTGCCATGAAACTGTGTAAGAAATACATTGCCCATATCAATATCCTGGTGTATGCGAACAATAGACTTTGGTGGACCAAAAAACATGAAAGGAATTTTTACGTAGCCTTTTACTATTGCTGGATAATCAAAGTCTTTAAGCAGTTCTGGTTTATGTTTAAAAACAGGAAATAAAAATAACCTCAAATCAGATGGCTCCCGCTCGATAAGGTTAAGGTAATCATCAAAACGCATGATTTCGTTTGGCTCCTGCAAGGTTTTGGAAAGGTCTTCTTTACGGTTTCCAAAAAGGCCCACTTCAATATTGCCCATTGAGTGTTTAAAAAAATCCATTGTCCATTTGGTATAAGCAGGGTAAGGTTTCCACAAACCACGTAACACAACGGGCTTTTGGGGAATATAATATTTTGTATAAAACTCTTCCCGGGTAATTGTAGTACCGTCAACAATAGGAACAGAGGTTTGTACATCAAGTGCCATATACATCATTTAAAAGCATAATAAAATTAATAAACTATTTTGTTTGCTCATATTAAAAAGGCTATTATTTTAAATAAGAGGAGGTTCATCAAAGTTTTGAGCAGCTAAGTATACAATTAAGAACTAAATTGTTTAAATAAGTAAAAAACCGGCAAATTAATAAAAGATAAAGAAAAGCATTTCACAAAAGCTTATGTACCTTTCATCTTAAATATATTAAAGGATAAAGGCCACTGAAAAGTATAGCAACGCCCGGTGATTATATAAAAAGCAGGTTTTAAAAAATATTTTCTTAAATGATTAATAATTCAAAGTATTGTATGAAAAAAATTTTTTCAAGTGTAGCCCTCCTGGTCGTTTTTCATAATACCGATGCACAGTCAATAAATAAAATCATAACAGAAAAAGAAATCAGGCGTATTGAAAAAACACTTTCTGCTGATGATATGGAAGGCAGGCGAACATTTACACGTGGTATAGAAAAAGCATCTGCATTTATTGAATCGGAATTTAAGAAAACAGGGTTGCAGACTTTTAATGGCGCAGCAAATTACAGGCAGGAATTTTTTATGTACCAGTCAACAACTACCAGTGCTAAAATTGTTATAGACGGTAGCCCTGTAGCAGATTCTTTAGTTGCGTGTTTTTCGTATGAACCAGCAATTTCATTAACAGAAAAAAGTGACGTGGAAGTGGTTAGTATTAAAGCAGGAGATAAATTTGGCTCCAAATTTTATCAATATTACCAGAGCAAAAAAAACCTGCTGGTACTGGTTGATACAAGCTTTAAAAGCCGTTTAAAAAATATACAAAAGTTTGAAAAGACTTCGGCTGAACCGGGTAACAATATAGTGGTTTTTGTTTTTGGCTCTACTGAAGCAACTACTTTTTCAATAAATGTTACCAATGCAATACAGCAAAAAGCTTTAAACAATGTTGCAGGCGTTTTACCAGGTAAAAGCAAGCCTGATGAATACGTAATTTTTTCGGGGCATTATGACCATCTTGGAATTGGCTCGCCAGCAGAAGGTGTACCGCACGACACAAACGACTCTATCTATAATGGAGCCAATGATGATGCAGCAGGCAGTACAGCAGTTATAATGCTGGCACAATACTTTAAGAAGCTTAACAATAATGAGCGCACAATAATATTTGTAACATTTGTTGCAGAGGAGTTGGGTGGTTTTGGTTCGCAATATTTTTCAAAACAACTGGCGCCAGAAAAAGTAATGGCGATGTTCAATATTGAAATGATAGGTACAGAATCTAAATGGGGTACCAACTCCGCTTATATTACTGGTTTCGAAAAATCGGATATGGGGAAAATATTACAGAAAAATTTAACCGGATCATCCTTTGTATTTTATGCTGATCCTTATCCTGATCAACAATTATTTTACCGTTCAGATAATGCTACATTGGCCAAACTTGGTGTTCCTGCACATACTATTTCTACTTCAAAAATGGACAACGAACCAAACTACCACCATGCAAGTGATGAAATAGAAACACTTGATATCAATAACATGACAGAAATAATTAAAGCAATTGCAATAAGTTCAACCAGCATTCTCACCGGGCAGGATACACCTTCAAGAGTAGATACAACGCAGTTAAGATAAATAAGAGGTTTCACACAAAGAGAACCAAGGTTACAAAGTAAACAAAGGATATTGATTGCACAGAGTTTTCCTTTGCGTCCTTTCTTTTTGTTGTACCCTTTGTGTGAAATAAATTCATATAATTAAATAACCGCCAGTTCTTTTTCTTTTCTGCGTGTTTTTACTTCTTCAAACTTATTGTCATAATCTTCCCTGATTGTACCCATCCACCTGTCCCAGATTAAGGTATACAGGCCATAATTTCCTTTAAAATGCTGGTGGTGCTGGTTGTGGTTTACGGATGTATTAACCCATCTACCTATACGGCTTTTATTGAAACCTTTGGGGTAAAGTTCCCACCCTAGATGGCCATAAACATTGTAGAGTATCATAAAAAGAAAGAAGATGCCGAGGTGGAATTTGGTTATAGGAATAGTGAAATGAAAAATTATTACAATGCCCGCTTCAACCACTGCCTCAAGGGGATGAAAAGCATAGGCCGCCCATGGAGAAGGGTTTATAGATTTATGGTGAATGAGGTGTACAAAATAAAAAAGTTTTGGATGATGCATTAAACGGTGCATCCAGTAAAAGTAAGCATCGTGCATAAAAAACATGATGGGGTATGCAGCAAAAAAATAAACCCATCCATACTGGTTAATATCAATATAAAAAGTAGTGTGCGGCCTGATTGTTTTATTAAAAAGAAGTAAATAAGTTACAAAAGCAAAAACAAAAACAGTCAATATAGAAAAGCCAATCTCCCTGATATAATCTTTCGGTTTAGGTAAGCGCTGCTGTATTTTTTTATACAACCATTGCCTTTTCATTAATACATAAAATACAAAAAAAGCAAGGCCTGCTGCAATAAGGTACCTAAGCACAATTAGTTTTACAAAGAAAAAATAATTAGTTAAATCCATACACAAATTTAATTCAATGGGTTTTAAATGTGCAAATATTTCCTTAAATATATTTCAACAGGTTAATGCCATTACATTTTAGTATCCTTGCAAAAGAAATGCTGCTTCAACGAAGGGTTCATTCAGCAATTATATTTTTAAACAAACATCAAGTATGCTTTACAAACGGATGCCGATAGAAAAAGAATCTCCGGAAGAAATTGGTTACGATACTATTCAGTACAATCTTTCAGAAAGTTCTGTAACCGGTTTAAAAATGAGCGAACTAAACCTCTCGCTCAACAATCTTAGTTTAGAATATATTGGCCATAGGGGTAAGCCTGAATTAAGGAACTTAATTATAGAAGGATGCAATAATCTCGATAAAGAAAATGTATTGGTTACAAATGGTGCAGCAGGCGCATTGTTTATTATCAATACCTCTTTGCTTACAGCAAGCGATCACTTAATTGTTGTAAGGCCCAACTATGCTACCAATATTGAAGTACCAAAAACCATTGGCTGCAGTATTTCTTTTATTGATCTGCAATTTGAAAAAGGATGGAAGTTAAATCCACAAGAAATTCAAAAAGTTATTCAGCCAAATACCAAACTCATCAGCATTACAACACCGCACAATCCAACAGGCATGTTGATGGCTGAAGAAGATATTGATGAAGTTATACGCATTGCTGAGCAGCATGCTATTTATTTACTGATTGATGAAACCTACCGTGATGCCTGTTTTAAAACACCCTACCCTGTAACCGCTTCAAAAAGCAAAAAAGTAATAAGTGTATCGTCGTTGTCAAAAGCTTTTGGTTTACCGGGGTTAAGAATAGGCTGGCTGATATGTAGCGACGAAATAATGATGGAACAATTTCTTGCTGCAAAAGAAATGATTTACATCAGCAATTCTGCATTAGATGAAGAAGTTGCTTACCAGTTTTATCAACATAAAGAAAAATTTGCAGAGGCCATTAATGAAAAAGCAGTACAAAATTTTAACCTGCTTAAAGAATGGCTGCAAAAAGAAACAAGAATAGAAGCTGTTTTGCCAGAGGGCGGCGTTGTATGTTTTGCACGTTTTAAAACAGCATTGCAGATTGATACAGAAAAATTTTATTTCCTGTTAATGAACAAATACAAAACCATGGTTGGACCGGGGCCCTGGTTTAGCATGCCTGACTGCTATATGCGCATTGGCTTTGGGTGGACAAATGATATTATTTTTAAACAGGGCCTTCAAAATATTAGTGCCGCAATGGATGAAAGTATTATTTAGCTGAAATTTCTTTTGCCGCCACTTTTAAAAACTATAAGAGAACTATTTTTCATTTAGTGAATAATTTTATCAACATTTCAACCATCCAAAACAAGCTTTTAAAACCGCTGCATAAACAGGGTTGCTCATTATTTTGTACTTTTATCAAAATGTGCTGCTAAATTTTATGTATAAAAAATATTCATGATTTCAAATATACATCCTGCTTCAATCCTGCCCGGTTATCTAGTCAATCAGTATTCGTATAATGAAATGTTGGGAAAAGACGGCAATGCCCGTCTTCATTGGCAGGCTTTTTTTCAATCTTTTACCCAAATGGGCATTGCCGAAGTACAAAACCGGCACAACGAAATTTTAAGGCTTTTAAAGGAAAACGGTGTTACTTATAATATCTATGGCGATAGTAATGTAGTAAACCGCGATTGGAACGTAGATGCCATTCCATTTATAATCAGTAAAGAAGAATGGGAAAAGGCCGAAGCTGCATTGATTCAGCGGGCCGAATTATTGAATTTATTATTACAGGATATTTATGGCGACCAAAAGGTTATAAAAAAAGGTATTATACCATTAGAACTTATTTATAACCATACCGGTTTTTTAAGGCAATGTGCAGGAATAAAATTACCCGGCAAACATAGCCTGGTATTATATTCTGCCGATATGGCCCGCAGCCCGGATGGAAAATTATGGATTATCAGCGACCGAACGCAGGCGCCATCTGGTTCTGGTTATGCATTGGAAAACAGAACGGTTATGACAAGGGTATTACCCGAGTTATTTAACGGTTTAAAGGTAAGGCATCTTTCTCCCTGGTTTGATACATTGGGTAACTCATTGAATGAACTGGGGGCACGTCATCATCAAAATCCCAGGATCGTTATACTTACCCCCGGCCCGGGCAATGAAACTTATTTTGAACATTCTTATCTTTCTTCGCACCTCGGGTATACTTTGGTACAGGGCCACGATTTGATGGTTAAAAATAATTTTGTGTGGCTAAAAACATTGAGCGGTTTAGAAAAAGTGGATGTTATTATCAGAAGGATTGATGATGTGTATTGCGACCCGCTGGAATTAAAAGCAGATTCACAATTGGGTGTGGCCGGGTTATTACAGGTAATACGAAGTGGTAATGTAAGTATCGCAAACCCTCCCGGCAGCAGCATACTGGAAAACCCCGGTTTGATGCCTTTTCTTCAAAATATTTC
>JAYVZR010000436.1:0-9062 GCA_043783135.1 Ferruginibacter sp.
GGAAGCAGAAAAAAATTCTGAACTGCATTTGAATAAACATAAAACGCTTGCTGCTTCAGTAACTCTATTTCAGGTTGCTATTGCAGTATCGGCCATCTCGATACTTACACGAAAGAATATGTTATGGTACACGGGTGTTGTTATTTCATTGGCAGGTTTTGCTTTTTTAATAGTCGGCCTTTTTAGCTAAAATTCATCCTTTCCATATTCAAAACTACTGATGCTGTGTAACAAAAAGACACAAGACATTGAATGCGCCTAATGTGCAATACTTTTGTTGGCAGAGTTTTATTGTATGTTATTATCAATTAATGCTTTTAAATTATCTTCCGAACTGTTTATAGATAAGAAATCTCCATTTTTATCAATCACAATTTTTGTAGGTATCCCTTCAATTTTATATTTAGTTACTATTTCCCTTTTATAATCAAATAAAACATTGAAAGTATATTTACTATCCGTTATAAATTTTGCAACTTCTTTATTTATTGCTGGTGGAGTACCCTCTTGCCAGGTATCTATAAAGAAAAACTCAACGTTTTTGTTTTTATATTCATTGACCAATTTTTGCATATTAGGAAAAGAAGCCCGACAGGGCCCACACCATGTAGCCCAAAAATCTAATACAACTACTTTACCTCTATAATCCGATAGTTTAACATTTTTACCCTCAAGATTGATTAAAGTAAAATCAATTGCCTTGGTATCTCCATATTTTGCAGTAATTTCTTCTTGCAATTTTTTTATTGCTGATGTTGAAGCAGTTTGCTTTATTTTTTCAAATTCACTTTCGGGCAAGTTTAATTTCTTATAAATTGCTTCCAATTGATTAATCATTACGACAGAACTTTGCCCTGCAGTTACCTGTTTTTCGATAAAATCTTTTGTGTACTCCGGACCCTTTACTTTTTCCATATACATCGCAAGCCGTTCTTTTCCATCCGGGCCCATGCCCAAAGTATCTAAGTTGTATATTTCATTTTGATATTTATATGCTGAATCATATTTTTTTTGTTTAAACAATATCAATGCATAGGTATCAACATAATAAATATAATTTAATTGAAAATCCAGTGGCTGTTCGCTGCCAATTGGATTGTTCATCCTGTTTTTTACAATGTCAATTGATTTTTTTGAAATTTGTTCTCCAAATTCCAAATCTGTTCCCGGGCCCGTTAAATCCCCACCAGACAATGCCCATGCAGCGTTGTTATACAAATCGGCCAGGTTTATTTTATCAGTTAATAAATCTTCGTATTTGTTAATGCCGGCCAAATCTTTTTTGCTTACAAAATATTGTACCAGAAAAATATAGAACCTATTTTTTGTGTCGCTTGTAGTATCCTTAAATTTTATTTGGTAAGCCTTTAAGTTATCTAAATAAAATTTTTCAGAAGGATTTTGGCTGGCATAAATTTTCTCCCAAAAACTATTCCTGGCAAAGTCTCCATTTGGATATTTGGTTAAAGCGCTGTTTTTTATTGCTGCTGCCTTTTCTTTCATACCAATCATAGCATATAAATTTGCTGCAATCGATAAATCTTTTTCATCATTTTTACTTTCAAGCTGCTGCGCATATTTAATTACTTTAGGTTTTGTAGCAGAATTGTTTTTTTTGTATTTTACCTGCAAATAAAAAAAATAACCATCCTGCTTTTTTTTAAGCGATGGGTTTTGTGCATACAGCCCCTCCATTTCCGGGATAATTTCGTCTTCTGTAATTTTTAAGCCCAATGCATAGTTTTCATAAAATGACAACTGTAGTTTATTTAGTTTTGCTATCTCAAGCTGTTCTTTTGTTTTATTTTTTAAATAAACAACAAAGCCTTTATTGTTGTTATAATCTATCATATTTTTTTTAACATCGCTAATAGTAAACATTACAAAGTTTAAAGAATCCGGTAATGCCAGGGAAAATTCGTAATTGGTTTCTTTTTTAATTAATGGAACAGGTTTGGGAATATTTAATTGGTATACTATCCTTACAACAGCATCGTTAGGAATTAAGAGCCCTTTTGGAGGTTCGTAAACAAATACATTTTCAACACCCGGTGTTATGGCTGGATTCTTAAGGTATATTTTCCCTTCCTGAGAAAATGAGGCTTTAAAAGAAATCAAAAATAAAATGGTAAGTAATTTTTTCATTTCAAAAGTATTTAGAATGTAGAAGATGTTTGCGGAAAATCAGCCAACTTATAAATATACACAAGTTTAGTTTTGCAAAATTAAATTGGTGTAATATTGGCTTTTTCCTAAGCATGCTACAATTTTTTTTTACGGGGAATTGATTTATTGAGCTATACAAACAAGAGATGACATCTTTTAAAAAGATGTAATCTCTTAGGGAAGCTTTTTATCTTAGCTATGAATCAATTGTTTATTTCTTTTCTACCAAAAAAATAATCGGCTGTTTTCTGTAGGCATTTACAATGTGGCCGTTTTGAACTGCTGGTTCCCATTTCGGGCCTTTTCTTATCAGGTCAATACAGTGCTCCGATGTTTTTGATCCGGGATAATCATTGGTTTTTATGTCTGCAATAGATCCATCTTTCCTTACAATAAAAGACACCGTTATTTTGTATTTGCCGGGTTTCCAATCTTCTTCAATAGGCATGTTTGGGTTTAAATTCTTTTCAAGGTACCTCACCCATGCAGGTTGACCACCCGGAAAGCGGGGCTCATTTTCCGTCACTGTAAAAATAGGCTCATCTTGGGTACCCTGCGTACTTTTAGATTCAAATGTTCCATATCCAACCATCACCACTTCATTTAGAGGTTTATTTTCCGGCACCTCCGTAATGTGTAATTCCTTTATTGCGGGATTGCTTTTTGTAATGATTTCAACTACTCCGTTTTTTGCAGCTTCACCATATTTTGAAAAAGCATTCTCTCCTTTCAAAACATTGATACTTTCTATTTCCGTTGGGTCCAGGGAATTAATGTCATTTATGTGGTTTTGTATTTTACCATCTACTACATACAACGGTTGTTTTTCAGTGTCCTGCTGGTCTCTTACTTTTATTTTTGTGTCGCCGGAGAAAGTTATATTTTGAAGAATTGTATCTACTTTGGTTTTGCCAGGCGTAACTTTAAATACAAGTTCTTTCTTAATTGTTTGAATAATTACAACACCATTTTTTCCTTTTTCGCCATAGGCGGCAATGGCGGATTTATCTTTAAGGACATTGATACTATGAATATTTTCTGGCTTAATTTTATCAAGCTCTTTGTTGCTCATCGCTTCTCCGTCAACAATAATAAGGGCATTATCATAATTCTTTAGATTGATAGTTGGTAAAGTGTCTGTTTTTCTACTATTTAAATTTTGATTGTTTGGGTTTGGTGATTGATTAACAATTATCGCCTCTTTGTCTTTTGCTACGGCATATTTTCCAATAGCGGCCAGTACATTTTTTGCAATGGTTTCTTTTGCCTCTTCAGTTTGCAGGTATGCTATATCTTTTTTATTGGTGATGAAACCAGCTTCAATTAAAACCGCTGGGCAGTTGCTTTCTTGCAATACCCAAATTCCACGATCTCTTTGACAGGGCAGATCGATCACAGGTATTTTATAATTATTATCAAATTCACCAATGATAGCTGAAGCAAACAATTTGCTTTTATCAATATAAGCATAAGTATCTTTTGAAACCCAAACACTCATACCTGTGTGATATGCTGATGAATCTTTGTTAGTTGTAGCATCAATATGTATAGAAATAAAAAGGTCTGCATGTTGTGTTTTACTGAATGCAGTTCTTTCAGTAGGCGTTTGATATACATCATTATCTCTTGTTAATATAATATTGATATTGTCGTTACTGTTGAAGGATTTTATTTTTTTTGCTATGGAAAGCGAAAGGTCTTTTTCTGTAGTGTTTCCATCAAGGCTTATTGAACCAAAATCTTTACCGCCGTGCCCAGCATCAATAACTACTGTAATTTTTTTGCCTTCATACACTGGAGCAGCATAATTTTTAATGGTCTTTGTTTTTAAAGTAAAGGCTGCAAATAATAATACAGCCAATGGCAATACCAATACACGGCCTATGTAACTGGCTTTCGGTTTTTTGTTTTTTGTGAGCATAAGTAACCTGCGTTTTATGGGTGAATAAAAAAATGGATTGGTAAAGGGGAAATTGTGTTGGGGATAAGTGGCCTGTAATATCATGGCAGCAAAGGCTTCGGTATCACTGTCCTCCACCGCTATTTTATCGGCCATAAATTCATGTATCATATTTAATTCTTTGCGTACTAGCCAAAAGAAAGGATTGCACCAAAAAAAGATCAATACCGCATTGATGAATAATTTATCATAACTGTGTTTTTGCTGTACATGGGCCAGCTCGTGTTTAAATATCTGGTTGCCGGTGGTGGTGGTTACATCAATATTATTGTTCCAGAAAATATATTGTAAAAAAGAAAATGGAGTGCCTTTTGCAGTGGTATTTACAAAGTAGATATTATTTAAAACTGTATGCCTGTGGTGTTGTAAAAGAGTACGGATTTTAACTAATACCTGGATAAATAAACTTAGAAATACAAAACTGGTTAATAGGTATAATAAGGATGCAACCTGTTCAGCAGTAAAATTGTTTTTGTGGGCAACTAATACAATTTCATCTAAATATTCATTATTGTTGTTAACTACCTGTAATAGCTTAATGGCTGAAGCAGTTGTACCTGGATTGTGTAAAATATTTATCTGTAACAATGGCGCTAGTAAGGATAGCACTATTGATACGAGCAAATAAAACCGGTTGTACTGATGAAATATTTTATTGCGTAGCAGCAACCAATAATAGCCAAATAAAATGCCCGAGCAAATAATAACTTTTACAATATAGAAAGCAAATAAAAGCATGTGATAAAATTTAGTTAGAAGTGATTATGTTATAAGTTATGAGTTAAAAAATGATAAGTATTATAAAGACCGATACGAAAGAATTACTAATTACCAATTATTAATTTTCAATTAAAATTATTTTTTCTTCAACTGTTTCAACAGTAATTCCAGTTCATCAATACTTAAGTTATTTTCTTTCACCATAAAAGAAACTGCATTACTGAAGTTTCCTTCAAAATAACCTTTCACAAGGCTTTTCATACTGTTTTTGCTATATGCGTCCTTACTTACTAAAGGGTAATATTGGTGTGTGCGGCCAAATACTTTTAGTCCTACAAATTCTTTTTCTGTCAAAATTTTTATGATTGTGGCTACCGTATTGCTATGTGGTTTTGGGTTGGGTAGTGCATCAATAATCTCTTTTAAAAATGCTTTATCCAGTTTCCAGATAACCTGCATTATCTGTTCCTCTGCTTTGGTTAATATTTTCATGGTTAATATTTTATTTTGCCTGATAAAACAAATCTATAACTAATAACTTAGTTTTACAACTATTTTTTTAGTCGTTTAGTAAGATTTAACATATGCAGCAAAAAATTAATTTTTATTGACGGCTTTCATTAGGTTAAATTTGCAGCGTAGAAAGTATCTTTTACCAATAAACATAAATCAACCATGTCTCAGGCGATTGTAGAATTAAAGAATGTAAACATTTACCAGAGTCGTAACTTAATTTTAAGCGACGTGAATTTTTCTGTAGATAAAGGTGAATTTGTTTACCTGGTTGGCAAAACGGGAACGGGAAAAAGCAGCTTATTAAAAACCCTCTATGGCGACCTTGATTTAACTGAAGGTGAAGGATGGGTTGTAGGTTATAATCTTCGTGAACTGGATTGGAAAAAAGTGCCCTATCTGCGTCGTAACCTGGGTGTGGTTTTCCAGGATTTTCAATTGCTTACTGATAGAAACGTGAGTAATAACCTGAAGTTTGTTTTAAAAGCTACCGGCTGGAAAGATGAAAAACTGATGGACGAAAAAATTAATGATGTACTGGATAAAGTGGGGCTTAAAACAAAAGGTTTTAAAATGCCATTTGAATTAAGTGGTGGCGAGCAACAGCGTGTTGATGTGGCAAGGGCTTTGTTAAATTCGCCAAAGTTGATTTTAGCAGATGAACCAACAGGCAATTTAGACCCTGAAACCAGCGATGAAATAATGCAACTGTTAGTTAACATCTGCAAAGATTATGGTACTGCTATTGTAATGGCAACACACGATTATATGGTGATCAATAAATTTCCTGCAAGAACAATAAAAACCGAAAGAGGAAAGGTTTGGGATAACGCAAGTATCACTATGTAAGACCTGAGATAATTATTCTTCTTTATTTACCCCAGAATATTTCAATTAATTTATCAGCATTTTTTTGATTGCAGTATAAGCGCTGCAGTATTTGCTCACGTTTTTCATTTTCTTTATTGGTGTAGCAAATAGAATATAAATATTTGATGGCTGTTTTAAAGTCGTCTGCATCTTCAGCAATGGTGCATAGTTCATCCAGGCCCGAGCCTTCCACACCTGCTTTGTTTACCAGGCAATGCCGTCCATTATACAGTGCATTCAGTAATTTTAGTTTTACCCCGGTATTGTTAAAAGAGGGTAAAATATTTACCTGTGCTTTAGCAATCATCTCGTGCAATTCTTTGTCGGTGGGGTTTGCAACAAGGCAGGTATTTGAATGCTGATGCGCCAGGAACTCCAGTTTTTGAGAAGGATTTTTTCCGGCAATTACAAAAGGAACTTCCATAGAGCTGAAAATGTTTTGTAATAACCAGGTGGCTGCTTCTTCATTTTCATTAATAGATAAATTGGCATGGTATAAGCAAAAACAGCCATTTCCTTCTTTTCCCACAGCATTTACATAAGGTAAAAAAACAGGCAGGTGACTGATATTGGTTATATTAAAAAACTGCTGGTACATATTGACATCATGATCACTTACCGCTGCAATCGTTACGTTTTTAGCCAACTGGTTTTCATATTTTTTTAAGAGCTTGCCTTCATGCTGGTAATAAAATTTACGGAATGGATTTTTTTCATTCAGCGCCAGGTGATGGTAATATTCAAACTCTGTATTATGCAGACGAAGCAATACCATCCTGTTTGCTAACTTGCCTGTATAAAGGTGGTAGGAGCAATGTATGCCTTCTATAAGTACAGGGTAATTATCTTTTTGTAAATTACGGAGTAGTTCCTTTGATTTTCTTGAGCTAACAATAAAAGGTAAACTAAAAGAAAAACTCCCTATTTTTTTTTGCCTTGCATAATAATGTACAGTTTCGCAATATTTATTTAATTCTTTTTGAGGTGGGCGTTTGTTTACAAAGCAATGCAGGTGAACTTTAACGCCATTCTGATGCAAGGCTTTTATTTTATAAAAAATATCAACCACACCGCCAAAATCGGCGGGCCACGGAACATCATGAGCTATAATATGCAGGTGCCTTTCTTCCATTGTTAATTTACCAACAATTGTTTATAAAATTCAAGCAGTTTTTTTTCTTCTGTTTGCCAATTGAATATTTCCCTTGCCTTTATACAGTTTTGTTGAATTTCAGTATATAAAACCTTATTGTGCAGTAAATTGTTCAGTTGTGCAGCAAGGTTTGAAGCACTGATATCATTTACCAATACAGCAATAGCCTGTTGAATATTTATTTCTTTGTATACAGGATAGTCTACACATAATTGAGGTATACCCGCATGCAGGTAATCAAAAAAGCGGTTGGCGAGTGAATAATAATTGCTAAGTCCCTCGTCATCAAAAAGCGTAACACCAATATAGGCTTGCTGCGTAATAGTTCTTAATTCATCGGGTTGTATTTTTCCTTTAAAAAACACTTTGTGATGAAGGTTATATGTTATTACCAATTGTTTAGCCTGCTCCATAAAATTTCCATCACCACAAATAATGAGTTTACTATCTACCTCTTGCATCGCCGGGATAAGTGTTTCAAAGCTCCTGCCTTCATTAACAGCTCCCTGGTACAAAATAAACTTTTCTGTTTTAGGCTCGAATAATAATTGACGCAGCAACGCAATATTTCTTATTACAGCATAATTTACCGCATACATTTTTTTAAATTCATCTGCAATAGGTTGGTTTACAGTATAGCCGCTGGGGAATTTTGGTATGGCATAGTTTTCTATCTTTTTCCAGAATTTGTAAATAGCCGGCCTTGTGGCTATTTCTTTCATTTCGCAAAACAACTCATGAGCATCATATACCCGTTTTATCTTTTTTATATTGGAAATAAAATAGCAAGGCATTATCGTATCGAGGTCAATGGCTACAATGCAATCCATCTTTTTAAAAAGCAGAAAGAAGAACAGGCGGATATTATATTCTGCGTAAAATAATTTTCCTTTTTCAAAATAGCAGTTGATTCTTTTTTGGATGAAAACCTGTTCATCAAGGGGAATAGAGCTTTTCATTTTTCTGCCCACCAGCGTTATTGTATAACCGGCCTGAGCCAATGATGTACAAATGCGTATCATACGTTGGTCGTAGCTAATATCAGTAGTTAAAGTGAAGAAAATATGTGCTTTATCGCCTGAAGGAGTGGGGGTAAGGGTATTGTTATTTAAAGAAGTATTATTCATTTATAAAGCTTATATTTAAATTAACTTCCTGAAATGAGCGGTTGCCATATAGGAAATTGCCGTATTTTTTGCTTTGGCGGGAACAATATCGGATGGAGCTTTTACGTTTGCCAGTTTATTAACATGTTCAGCATGCTGCTGTGCAATTTGTCCACACCCTATAGTAGTTAAATTTTTTTGCATGATAATTTCAGCAAATATGGAAGAATATTAATTAATTTTAAGAAAATAAAATAATAAGAGTACTAAAATCCAAAAAAATCACTAAACTTAACAATCTAAACTACTGATTTATGCCTCAAGAATTTACCAACGGTGAGCAATTACACACTCAAAGGCCTTATTTTTTATCTGTTTTATGTGTGCTGGGTTTTATATTAAGTATAGCCAGTATTATTCAAAATGGAGTAGGGTTTTTTAGAGCTGATACAGAAGTTACAAGTATATTAGCCGGAACTGAAAAAACTCAATTAAAAAATCTTTTTGCTTTTGACAAGGCGGCAGTAAATGCCCCACTGGCTATTCATAACCTTAACCAAGAAAATTATGAAAA
>JAYVZR010000437.1:0-3371 GCA_043783135.1 Ferruginibacter sp.
GAAATTATTTTTTAAAATTTGTATGGTCAGGTGGCTGTTGGCCGCAACATTTTTTTTGAGTTGTTCTTTTGCCGTGTATTGTTTTTTTACAAACAATTCAGTTGCTATCCCGTTGATATAAGTTTTGTCTTCAACGGCATTGTTGCCCAACAGCAGGTTGTCTCCGCTTTGTATTATTTCAATGCCCTGCTCTTTTGAAAAATACTGCTGTTGGTTATTGAGAGTAGCTACTTTTTCAAAATGATATTGCTGCAGCCCTTTATTAAAATCAGTTTTATCTTTTATTTGAAACACCGCATACCAGGCATTGGCAGGATGATTGTGGGCATGAAAAACAAAAACGTAGTCAGGGATTTTTACCATGTCATCCCAACCCACTTCATTTTTAGAAGAAGAAAAAACAGAACTGTTTTTCCATTGACCGGGAGTAGTAATAAAATTCCAGATGAGGGTGTTGGTAATTCTTTTTACATCCAGTACAATAATGCAGTCGGCACTTTTTGCTACTGTATTTTCAGTATGAGTTTTATAAAAAAGTTTGAGCCAGCCCAACAGCAACAGCATCACCAATACTATCAATGCCCATTTCTTCTTCGTCATTAATCAATCTTTTTTTCTCTTTCCTGTTTATCTTTTTCCATTATGTCATTCATAGCGTCCATCATGTTGAAGAAAAATTCCAGGCTGTTGGCATGGGTACCGGTTATATTCATAATGGTGGTGCCTTGTATCATTCCGTCTTTAATACTGCTCTCCATTTTTATATCCCCCATATTTTCCTCCAGGTATTTACTTATCTTTTTACTCAGGTCGGTACTTAGTTCCGGGTTTATCTGTTGTATTAATTTTTTGGTATTTAGTTTTAAAGAATAGTTGTTGTTGAGGATAGAATTTTTAGTAGTTGCATCCAGTGTATAAGCAGTGTTATTAAGCGTCATATCAATGCTGGCTTTTGAGGTTGTTATTATTACCTTACCATCTTTCACCATAAAATACAAACTGCTGATTGGGTATTTACCTTCCTCAAAAGCCAGTTCGTAATAGCCACCTTTTTCCTGGTAATTGAGGTTTTCTTTTTTTGCATACTTCAGTGGCAGGTTAGCTATTTTTTTCATAAAGCTTTCCTTTTTTGTTTCCATTACAAAAGTGAAATTAGGAGAAAGTTCCTGTTTGGTTTTCTTTACTTCTGTACTTTTAAAATTATCATCGTACGTATAATCGGTGTAGTTTACTGTTTTGATTTTCATGTCGTGCAGCACAAAGATGTAGTTGCCCGGCATCAGTTCTGCAATTGCTTTTTCGTCAATAATAATTTCCATCAAATCCATGTACACATCTGCTATATCGGAGTACTGATTTGTGTAAGGGTTACTGTTTAAATATTGCCTGATAAGTTTGTAATAATAATTAGCCATCGCTTCGGTATTGATGGATAGGGAGAGGTAGCCAATATTATCAGGGTTTACATAATTAGTGAGTGCTGAACTTTGTTTGCTGTTGTACACTTCTTTTCCTAAAGCAGCCATTTGTTCATCCGGCGAATATGATTTTTGCTCCAGCCTCATTTTATCTTTTTCAAAATAAATATTTACCGCAGAGCGAAAACCTTCTGTATTACTTTTCTTTGCCAGGGATGGTTCATACAGGCGGCGTGGGCTGAAGCCTTTAAAAAAATACGACCAGTACTGCCTTAAAATATTTTCATAATTAACCCATGCGGTTACCTGTGCTGCCGGGTCTATTGTTTTTTTGTAACTGATGTCGTTTTCTATAGAATTAATGTTGCTGTTGAAACTGTTGTTGATAATATTTTCTGCCACCATCCTTTGTTTGGTCTCAGTTATTTTTTCCTGTTCTTTGTACCAGTCATCTCTCTTTGCATTGGCCACACTGTCTTCATAAGAAACTTTTAAATCTTCAACTATTTCTTCAATTACTTCTTCCGTTTTCTTTTTAACGGCTGGTTTTTTATGAGTACCTTTTTTATATTTATTAACCGTTGTGCCTGGTTTCTTTTTAGTGATGCCAGGCTTTTTTATCATTGGTTTTTTAATGGGGGGCGGCGGTGGTTTTACCATCGCAGAATCTGTAACTACTGCTGCAGAATCAATCATTGCCGAAGTGGTATCTGTAGCCGAAGGATAGTTATAATACTTATTGGGGTTTTGATAGGTTGTCACTACAAGTACCGCCTGTTGCTGGTTCCAGCCAATATAGGTACCGGATGAAATGGATAGGAATTCAAAGCCATTCTTTTTTTCCGGTTTCATTTCTGCATGATAATTGGCTTGTACCAATTGCAAAAACTGCTGTACATTCTGCAGGTTAATCAGACTTACAAAGCTCATGGCAGAATCTTCCAGGGTGATATATTGATAAGTATCTTTCTCAAAATTTATCCCGATATTTTGCAGGGAAGTAAGGGTATCTATCTTTAGTGTTTTAAAAAGATTTTCCTTTACAAAATTGTACGTATCTAATTTTTTTAAAGGGAGGTTCCTGGAAAAATTTTCACCTGAATACTTTATAACCATCGAAGAAGTGGCAGGTATTTTACTCAGTAAATTTTGTGCATGGCTGGCAGCAAAAAGGTTGAAAGTAATGGCAAAGACAAGGAGAAACTTCTTCATTAGTTAGTAAGGTTTATTTTATTTTCAATTGATTTTTTATTGGTAATAATATCCAGCGCATTCAATTTAAGCATCACCGCTTTTTTACTAACTGCCACTTTACTTTCTTTATTGCTGGTGCCACCCACTTCCCTGTCAAAACGAAAGATACTTGTATAATTGGCCGTGGCAAAAATTTCCCTGTCGGCATTGCTCATTTTCTGATATTCGTCTTTCAGAGAAAATTTATTAAGCCTGCTGAAAGTTTTTCCAGCTGCATCATATTCATATATTTTTTCCACAGTCTTATCTTTTGCCTTTTCTTTATCACCAATATTTTTTACTGCTGCATTCAGGCTGCCGGCGCTTAAAAAAGAGCAGGAAAGGCTGATAATATAATTATCAAAATCAACAACAGTTTTTACCTGGTTGATACCAGGCGTTTTTTTAATGGTATTTTCTATCTCTGCTACTTGTTTGGTAACCTCGGCTTTGCTGGGAATTTCATGCCCGTTTACCGTTTTCATTTTCATAATAGCGTTGAGTTTTGTTTTGCTCTTGCTCATATTTACCAGCAACTGAAAATTACCGGAGCCATCATTCTTAATAAAAACCTGCTCTATTATTTCAAAACAGCTTTCAAATAATAGCAGGCAGCAAAACAACGCAGGGTACAATATTTTTTTCACATCTAATCTTTTATCTAAGTAAATCTAACAATTTATTTCATTCATTATTTGAATGACAAATTTAATAATACCG
>JAYVZR010000438.1:0-3363 GCA_043783135.1 Ferruginibacter sp.
TGCTACCTTTGAACGACCTTTCAAAAATTCAGGAACGGTTGGATACAGTGGAATTTTTTATAAAAGAAACCGATATTAGAAATAAAATTACCCAACACGTAAAGCAGGCCGGCGATGTAGAAAGACTGGTGAGTAAGGTGCCGCTGAAAAAAATTAACCCCAGGGAAGTACTGCAAATTGCCAAAGGGCTGCAACAGGTACAGGCTATTAAAACCATCTGCATCACTCTTACCAATAGTTACCTGCAACGGCTGGGAGATTCTTTAAACCCCTGCAATTTTATTGTTGATAAAATTGTTCGTGAAATCAGTGAAAATCCACCAGCACTTGCATCAAAAGGAAATATGATTGCCAGCGGTATTGATGAAGAACTGGATGCTTTAAGAAAAATTTCCAGCGGAGGAAAAGAATACCTGATAGAACTGCAACAGAAAGAAGCATTGGCAACCGGCATCTCATCTTTAAAAATAAGTTTCAACAATGTATTTGGCTATTATTTAGAAGTAACCAACCTCCATAAAACCAAAGTGCCTGATACCTGGATACGCAAACAAACGCTGGCCAATGCTGAGCGATATATAACTCCAGAATTAAAAGAATACGAAGAAAAAATTGTAGGTGCAGAAGATAAAATTTTGCTGATAGAAATGCAACTCTTTGAAAAACTATTAAATGAGTTGCAGGATTATATAGCACCCATGCAGGTAAATGGGCATGTGATGGCAATATTGGATTGTATAAGCTGTTTTGCAAATAACGCTCTTCAATTCAATTACAAAAAACCTACGCTTAATAACAGCTGTATTTTAGATATTAAAGACAGCCGGCACCCCGTAATAGAAAGGCACTTACCCGTTGGCGATAGTTACATAGCAAACGATATTTTTCTGGATCCTGCCACTCAGCAGATTATTATTTTAACTGGTCCCAACATGAGTGGTAAAAGTGCTATCCTGAGGCAAACTGCCTTGATTACTCTGATGGCGCATATAGGAAGTTTTGTACCTGCAAGTGATGCAAAAATACCATTGACAGATAAAATATTTACCAGGGTTGGTGCCAGTGATAATTTGAGTGGTGGTGAAAGTACCTTTATGGTTGAGATGAATGAAACTGCAAGTATCATCAATAACATTACTTCCAGAAGTTTGATCTTACTTGATGAAATAGGAAGAGGCACTTCTACTTATGATGGCATTTCTATTGCATGGAGCATTGTAGAATATTTACAAAAGAGCGTTCATCAACCTAAAACTTTATTTGCAACCCACTACCACGAACTGAATGAACTGGAAAATAAATTACCAGGAGTAAAAAATTACCATGTTACCAATAAGGAAGTTGGTAATAAAATTATTTTTTTACGCAAACTGGCGCCCGGTGGCAGTATCCATAGTTTTGGTATTCATGTTGCACGAATGGCAGGAATGCCTCCGTTACTCATTGACAGGGCAAATGAAGTTTTAGCGCAATTAGAAAAAAGCAGGAATAGTAGTGAAGATGGTCAATCAAGCAATATTGCGCAAACAGTAAAAAATTTAAATAATCCCAAAATGCAATTGAGTATTTTTGATGCACACTCTGTTACTTTTGAAGAAATACGTTCATTGCTGAATGCTGTTGATATTAACCGGCTTACTCCTGTAGAAGCTTTATTAAAATTGCAGGAAATAAAAGCTAAAATAAAATAGTTACTGCAATTTTCCCTGCCGCCCGCTTGTTACTGATTTTTGCTTTTGGATAATTTAATGGCTCCCATCACAATAAGATATTGAGCAAGGCAATATGTAAACATAATAAAAAAACCAGGCTGCGGAATTGGGCTATAAAATTTGTTGATAGCCAGTAGACTGTCAGATGCCACAAAACTTGCAGCACCAGTAATAAAAAGCAAAGCTATATTAAAATCAATTTTTTTATATTGCCACAAAGCCATGCTAAGCATACATCCCAATACAATCGCATATAGTGTAACAGGTATTTTAAGTTCGCCTAATGATGGGTATAAAATATACAATAAACCAAATACAAATATTACCACGGGTAACAGCATCAATAATTTTTGTAGCGGTATTTTTTTAAACTTATTGGGAATTTTTGTAAAGTAAAAAATGTAAAAAATATGGCCTAGTAAAAAGCTGCCCAATCCAAAAATAAAAAATAAAGAATTGCTGCTTTCAAACATCAGTAATACATCACCTAACCAGCAAAACAGTAAACCAATTATCATTAGCCTGTTACTATTTTCATTTGCTTTACCGGTTTCATTTACAAACAAATATACCAGGCAAGGTAATAACAAAGGCTTTGCTATCCATTGCAATATGGTATAATTAAATGTAGCGGCAATTATATCTGCAATACAAAGTATCCAGAAAAAGTAAATAATCATTTTGTTTTTCATCCATATAAGTTATAATTAAAATTAATTGGTAAAAAATTTACACCATCATATTATTCTTAAATGGCAAAAGAAAGAATCTTTTATTATAAATATTCTATACTTGTTAAATCAGTCTATCTGGCATATAAAAATATACTTGTAATGGATGCTTTATTTAACTTTGAAACTTAATGATTAAAAATAAAATAGTAATTATTATTTTACTCTGTTTTGCTGCGAGAAATGGATTTGCCCAACAGTGCAATGCGCTTGGGCAAAACCCAGGCTCTGCTTTTCCGGTTTGTGGAACGGCAACTTTCAGTATCACTTCTGTTCCTATTTGTGGCAACCGGCAGGTTCCAGGGCCCTGTACTGCAGTTCCACTTACCGATAAAAATCCATTTTGGTATAAGTTTACCTGCTTCACGTCCGGCACACTTGGTTTTGTAATTACTCCCAATACCTTGTCAGATGACTATGACTGGCAGATTTTTGACATTACCAATCGCAACCCAAATGATGTATACACCGATGCCAGTCTTTTTGTAGCATGCAACTGGTCTGGTGAAGGTGGCTTAACCGGAGTAAGTAGTGCCGGTACAGGATTAGCATTTTGCGATGGATATGGTGTTCCAACATTCAGCAGCATGCCCAGCCTTACAATAGGTCATGAATACATTTTATTGGTAAGTCATTTTAGCGACTCTCAAAGTGGATATGCATTGTCATTTGGTGGTGGTACTGCTGTGATTACCGACCCGGTAAACCCTAGTTTGTTAAAAGCCAGGGCTGCCTGCGATGGCACAAAAATTTCAATAAAGCTTAACAAAAAAATGAAATGCAACAGCCTTGCTTCAGATGGAAGTGACTTTAGTATAACACCGGCAATTGCACCAATTATCGGCGCTGCAGGTGTTGGCTGTAGTAATGCTTTTGATATGGATTCTATAGTAATTAGTTTAGGTGGCCCCTTGCCTGTA
>JAYVZR010000439.1:0-3358 GCA_043783135.1 Ferruginibacter sp.
TAGAGAAGCGGTATCAGTCACTCCTTTACAATTATTTTCTATAATCCCGGCTTTATTTGTTAAGCCTGTTAAGCCAACAAAACTTAAAACAGGTTTTAACTTATGAATTTGTTTTCTAAAAATTTCAGTGTCGCCGGTGGTATAACTATCTTCAATTTCGCTTAATTGAATATTGATAGACTGTAGAAATTTTTCAAAAACCATTTCTGCATGCTCCTTATCATCCTCGTAAATACTCCTTAAAAAATCTCCATCAAGCCTGCTGTCAAATACAAAAATTTCAGAATCCATTTATGTTCAAATTTTAATTATTTACTTCTGAGATATAAAGCAATAACGAAAAAACTGGAAAAATATTTTTTATTGACTGTAATTTTTGCAGAAGCTAATAATTTACCCTTTTTATCGTTGTTTACGGTAGCATAAAATATACAGCAAGCACATTAAATTATACTATGGATACCTTAGAGAAAAAAAAGGATACAGTTTTTAGCCGCTTTTTTGGCAAAAAAACTAAAGAAACCGATAGCTGGGAAGTGACTTATCAACAGGCCCTGCTCGAGTTGTATGTGGATGCGTATTTAATCATCAACCAGGAAAACAATGATATTATAGATTATAACGACAGAATGGTAAGCATGTTTGCGCTTCCACCCGAGGTAGATCTTAAAAAGCTAAACCTTAGCCGCATGATGATGCGGTACCTTGCACAGGATAGTGAGAATTTGGTTTTGGTAATGGATAACATTCCAGACTTTTGGCAGGGAGAGGCCAGTTTTACTACACACAATAAGGATAAATTTTTTGCATATATCAAAAGCAATACCTTTTATAAAGATGATGTAAAATGCCAGATCATCAGCATAAGAAATATTACCGAAAAAAAAATAGCTGAAAAAGAATTACAGATTTATAAAGACAATGTAGAAAATGCAGCCAAAGCAAAAGCCCGGTTTTTAAGCAGCATGAGTCACGAGTTGCGTACACCATTGAATGGAATTATTGGTACTTCCAATCTTGTTTTAATGGAGCCTAACCTTCCGGAAAATATTAAAAAGCATGTAAATATTTTGCGCTATTCTTCTGAGCATATGCTTGGAATTATTAATGATATTCTTGATTTCAGTAAAATTGATGCAGGAAAACTTGAACTGAAAAAGCAAAGTTTTAACCTGAAAGAATGTATTGAAAATACCAATAAATCGTTTGAGATACAGTTTAAAAATAAGGGGATCAATTTTATTGTTTTTATTGATGAGCAATTGCAGGATATTAATGTTATCAGCGATGAAGTAAAGTTGAGCCAGGTTATCAATAACCTTTTATCGAACGCTTTAAAATTTACCAATGATGGCAGTGTTACTTTTACTGTAAAAGTTGAAAAAACTACCACAACAACCAACACCATATTATTTGAAGTAAAAGACACCGGTATCGGCATTCCTAAAAACAAGCATAAAGAAATATTTCAGGGCTTTGCACAAGTGCACGCAGACGAAATTGGCCGTAAATATGGTGGTACCGGTCTTGGCCTTACTATTAGTGAGCGCCTTGTCCATAAATTTGGCGGCCGGTTACAAGTGGAGAGCAATCTTGGTGAAGGGTCATGTTTTTATTTCAGTATCAATTTTGAAAATGCCCCTCCTGAAGAAATTAAAGTAAAAAGTGAAAACATATTTGGTATTGAAACTATTGCCGCTACAAACGGTTTAAAAATATTGGTTGTAGAAGATAATGAAATTAATGCCAGCATTTTAATTAGTTTTCTGCACAAATGGGGTGTGCAGGTAAAAGAAGCCAGCAATGGAATACATGCATTGGAGCTGCTAAAGTACCACAAATTTGATCTTATATTAATGGATCTTGAGATGCCCGAGATGGATGGCTATGCTGCTATTAAAAAAATAAGGGAGACAGATAAAGAAACTCCTGTATTGGCTTTTACCGCTACATTGCTGGAAGATATGAGTTCACTTATTTATGAAAAAGGATTTAATGATTATGTGTTAAAACCCTACAGGCCGGCCGAATTAAAGAAAAAGATTTTACAATATGCACCCCACCGCAAAATAGAATATGCATAGGAGTAAATTGCAGCATAGTGCTGTAGCATCAATAAATTTATTTCCCACGAAGTACACAACGAAAACAAAGGCCACAAAATAATTTCTGTTCAGCAAAACTCTTTGCATACCTGGTTCCTTTGTGTGAAACCTGATTTTATGAGAGGGCTTACACAAATATTTTACATTAAAACCTCCAGCCAATTATCAGTAAGTCAAGGCCTGCATTAAACCAGCTGCAGGTATAAAAGGGGTAAAGCCTGGTTCAGCAGTGGTACACTGCACATTCATAAAAGTGCAATTGGTATTGCCAAAAAAACTGGCCACTGCTGCTTCTGTAGCGTCTTTGCCATTGGCAATTTTTACCAATCCATTAATGGGCACTAACCTGGTAGCGTCAAAAATTATCCAGTTTCCGCCAATATACGCTTCAAAACAGGCATGGATATCAGGAGGGTTTAAATGGTATGCATATGCAGTTAAATAGCGGGCAGGTACATCAATCGCTCTGCATAAGGCAATGCCAATATGAGCAAAATCTTTACAAACACCTTCCCGTTGAATTAAGGTATCATATGCTGAAGTTCCAGAATCGGTGGTGCCGGTGATGTAGTCAATATTATTAAATATCCAGTCACTTATTGCAACTACTTTTAAATAGTCATTTGGTAAGTGGCTAAATTCTTTGTCAGCTAATTTTCGCAATTTATCCGACTGGCAATGCCTGCTGGGGAAAAGATAAGGTAATACTCCTGTATCAAGTTCAATAATTGGTATTTTATGCAACAATATCCCTTCATCAACAATTTTATATTCAACATCTACTTGCGCCTGGTAGGTTATGGTAAATAATGTATCGTGGGTTACTTCCAGTTTTATAAACCTTGTATCTGTATTATTAAGGGTAAATTCTTCGAAGTGTAAAAAGGGGTTGATGGATATTGATTCTTCAATAATTATTTGGTTGGCCGACCTTATTGCCTGTATGTTAAAAATAAAAGTAGTGGGCGAAAATACTTCGTACGATAATTCACAGCTAATTTCAAACTTCATGTTGTAAATGTACTGCATATAAATGCTTAGTTTACATTGGTTCAGCAATCTTTCATACTATAATCTTATAGTTACAATTTCACTGTCACTGGTAATATATATTTTACAAATGGTATAAATTTTAAAAATATATTGTAGAACTTTAAGGGGTGCATTTAAAATTGTCGTATGGCAGCTACGCTGCTTTTTTAATCAACGCCACCACTTTGTCCCATTGTTTATTCATTGATAGTACCCTTAGA
>JAYVZR010000440.1:0-8992 GCA_043783135.1 Ferruginibacter sp.
TCAACCGCTCTTGGGAAAAACCATTCGCCGCTACATTGGCAGACTGCTCAATTTTTTGTGCAGTTACATTGCAGGCAATACATACAGCCATCATTAAAAACAGTGTACTTAATTTCATAAATTTTGTTTTATATTTTTTTTGAGAAAGGAAATTAAAAGATTTTGCAATTATAATTGAGTGCTGCTGACAGTTTTACTGCAACTTACAGGTAGCTGAAATAAAACTAAGTTATTTTTTTTGTTATTTAGTTTTCGTAGCAAACAAATCGCAAATATTTTAACCCCTAAATAAAGAGGTGGGGATATAAGATAAATTTGGTAAGTTTATATTTTAAAAACGATTGCAGAAAAGTCAAAAGGACATTTGTTCAGGTCCAAAGCTGTTCCGCTATCAATATATTTTAACAACTTTTTCTTCTCTTACTAAAAAAAACGATTATGTCATCTCGTAGAAAATTTTTACACCAATCCTCAATTGTAGTTGGCGCAGGTGCCTTGGCATCTGTATTTGATAACAAGGCTTTTGCTTATTTTAAAAACCGCGTAGCACCCAGCGACCAGCTGAATATCGGTGCAATTGGTATTAATGGAATGGGCTGGAGCAATGTAAAAGCTGCTTTAAAAGTACCCGGGGTAAACCTTATAGCTGTTTGTGATGTGGACAGAAATGTGATTGATAAACGGATGGCAGAACTGGCTCCTTTAAATGTAGATGCGTCTAAAATTAAAATTTATGACGACTACAGAAAACTATTGGCGCAAAAGGATATTGATGCAGTAATTATCGGCACACCCGATCATTGGCATGCCCTGATAATGATACACGCCTGCGAAGCTGGCAAAGATGTATATGTAGAAAAACCTGTGGGCAATTCAATTATAGAATGCAATACCATGGTTGCTGCACAACAACGTTATAATAAAATAGTACAGGGCGGCCAATGGCAGCGCAGCCAAAAGCATTTTCAGGATGCGGTTGATTTTGTGCAAAGCGGGCAATTGGGAAATATCCGTACTGTAAAAGTATGGTGTTACCAGGGATGGATGAAACCCGGCCCTGTAGTGGCTGACACTCCTCCACCTGCCGGAGTGGATTATAAACAATGGTTAGGCCCTGCCAGTACAAGGCCATTTAACAGCAGCCGTTTTCATTTTAATTTCAGGTGGTTTTGGGATTATGCCGGCGGGTTGATGACAGATTGGGGTGTACATTTATTAGACTATGGATTGCTGGGTATGAAAGCTGATTTACCCATTAGTGTTGCAGCCCTTGGAGGAAGATTTGCCTATCCTGATTTGTATGAAGAAACACCTGATACATTGACCACCATTTATGAATTTGAAAAATTTAATATGGTTTGGGACTCTGCAATGGGCATTGATAATGGCTCTTACGACAGGGATCATGGTATAGCTTTTATAGGTAACAATGGCACACTGATTTTAAACCGCAACGGTTGGGAAGTTATCGAAGAAAAACAAAGCAAAAATAAAGTTATTATGGCTTTTCAAAAACCAAGCGACAATGGGCTCGACATGCATTGGGTAAATTTTGTTGGTGCCGTAAAAAGCCGTAAAGCGGCTGACCTGCATTGCCCGATACAAGCTGGTGCACATGTTGCAACCGTGGCACAAATGGGTAATATTGCTTTCCGTAGCGGCCAAAAATTATTTTGGGACAAACCGAAAGGCGCTTTCACCGATGAAGCAATTAATAAAAAATATTTACTAAAAGAATACCACAACGGTTATACACTTCCAAAAGTATAGCAGCCATGTCAGCCTATTTTTAATTTTTTAAAAGTTTAATTTATTCCACACAAAGCCCGCAACAATAACAAAGTACACAAGCAATACAGTATTTCCTCTTTGTGTACTTTGTATTCTTTGTTCCCTTTGTGTGAAACAATACTTCGGAGACAGGCCCATTTTATTAAAAAAGCTACAGTATCTTTAACCCTTTTAAAACATAAATAACTTTTTAAAGATGAGCCTGGAACAAAACAGCCATGTAAAAATTATTGCCAGAGAAATATTATCCAGCAACTGGTACACACTAAGGAAAATAACTTACGAATATTTAAAGAAAGATGGCAGCTGGCAATCGCAAAGCAGGGAAGCTTACGACAGGGGTAATGGAGCCGTTATTTTGCTGTACAATGTTTCACTGAAAACGGTAATTCTTACCAGGCAATTCCGCATGCCTACTTTTATTAATGGCAACAGTAATGGTATGCTTATAGAAGCCTGTGCCGGATTGTTAGACAAAGACAATGCAGAAAACTGTATTAAAAGAGAAACCGAAGAAGAGACAGGATATAAAATTAGTGCCGTTAAAAAGGTAATGGAAGTGTATATGTCGCCAGGCTCGGTAACAGAGATGCTTCATTTTTTTATAGCTGAATATTCGCATGCCATGAAAGTAACTGAAGGTGGCGGCATTTCCCATGAACAGGAAGAAATTGAAGTGCTGGAATTACCCATGGAGCAAGCCATGCAAATGATTGAAGCCGGCGAAATAAAAGATGCCAAAACAATAATGCTGTTGCAGTATTTACGATTAAAAAATATATTGTAAGTTAACCCTGCTTTTTAAAAGTGTGATTTTTCAATAACCAATTATAAAAAACAACTATTGCTTTCACGATTATTTTTTGTTTGCTTTTTTGTAACCATTGGCCTGCATTCAAATGCACAACTAAAACGTTACGCTTTTACCGAACCAAAAATGGGTTCACCCTTTATGATTGTACTGTATTGCAACGACAGCTTACAGGCGGCTGATCTTGCAAAACAAAGTTTTAAACTGGTTGATTCTTTTAATAATATTTTCAGCGATTATTTAAATAGCAGCGAGTTGATGCAATTGAATGCATCAGCGGGCGCTCATTCAGGTGTGAAGGTTTCCCCTGCCCTGCTGGATATATTATTGCAGTCAAAAATTGCTTACGAAAAAAGCGAGGGAGCATTCGACATTACCGTGGGACCCCTTGTAAAATTATGGCGCAGCGCCAGAAAAACAAATCAGTTTCCTTCTGCAAAAAAAATAGATACTGCAAAAAACTTAACAGGTTTTAATAAATTGATCATTGACACAGCTACTAAAGAAGTAACGCTGACAGAAACTGGTATGAGCCTTGATCTTGGTGGGATTGCAAAAGGATGGATTGCACAAAAAGTAATTGATTTTTTGGGTTCCCAAAAAATAACAATTGCACTTGCAGATGCCGGTGGCGATATTGCTATGAGTGCAGGGCCACCAAACAGCAAGGGTTGGTCAATAGGAGTAAATGTACCCGAAAGCAAAGAGGAGTTATTAGAACAATCTCTTTTACTACAAAATAAATCTGTAGCCACTTCCGGCGATGCTTACCAGTTTATAGCACATGATGGAAAAAGGTATTCGCATATCACTGATCCCAAAACCGGCTATGGCGTAACCTTTCAACGTAATGTTACCGTAATTGCAAATGATGGTGCTACGGCAGATTGGCTGGCTACCGCATGCAGCATACTACCTATTAAAAAAGCAAAAAAACTATCCGTAAAAATGAAGGCAGAACTACTAATTGCAGAAAATAAAAATGATCACCTTGTTTTTTATACAACCAAAGGTTTTGCGCATTATTGGAAACAGTGAGCGCAATAATATTTGTAGTAGTTTATTTCTTACCTTTCGTTTAAAATAATTGCGCCAATAGTGAAAAAAGTATTTGTTGTATTATTAAGTGTTTGCTGCTTCAATTTGATAAAAGCACAAGACAGTTCCAAAACATTTTCAGCCCGTCAATTTATTATTCCGGGTTCAGCTATTCAATGCAGCCTTGTTCCCATTAAAGCAGGCAGTTTTTTGATGGGAAGCAGTGACAATGAAAAAAACAGGAACACAGATGAGGGCCCTCAGCGAAAGATTACCATTGCCGCATTCTGGATGGGTAAATTTGAAGTAAGCAGGGATGAGTTTGATGTATTTTATAATGATGCAACCACCAGTGAAAGTACAAGCCTTGATGCAATTACCAGGCCCAGCCCACAATACATTGACTTTAGTTTAGGAATGGGTAAAGAAGGTGGATACCCTGTAAACAGTTTATCGCAATACGCCGCATTAATGTATTGCAGGTGGCTGTATAATAAAACGGGTATTTTTTACCGCCTGCCTTCTGAGGCAGAATGGGAATATGCCTGCCGTGCCGGCAGCACCACCAGTTATTATTTTGGCAATGATGAAACGCAACTGGATAAATACGCCTGGTATAAAAATAACAGTGATAATAAATTTCAGAAAGCAGGATTAAAATTACCCAATGCATGGGGCCTGTATGACATGCTGGGCAATGTAAGCGAATGGACGCTGGATCATTATGATGAAAAAAGATTGGCCAACTGGCAGGACAGTGCAGGCAATGCTTTTGTTGCGCCCAATAAATCCCGTTATCCCAAAGTACTTCGTGGTGGCAGTTTTAATGATGATGCCGGCGAATTAAGAAGTGCCAAACGTTATAAATCTGATCCATCCTGGAACAGGCGTGACCCACAGATTCCTAAAAGTAAATGGTGGCTAACAGATGCCCCTTCTGTCGGGTTCCGCATTATCCGCCCTTTGGAACAACCGGGTAAAGAAAAGATAGAAGAATTTTATAAACAATATCTTGGAAAATAATAAATGATAACTGATTTATACGATATATCCACGCTGAATAATTTAACTTCATACTGCTGTTAAGTTAAATGTGAATAGTCAATAGTGAATGGTCGATATTTCACCATTGACTATTCACCATTCACAAATCGATATGTCATTTTATTCTCAACATAGCACAGCCATTTTTTAAAAACAATAAACCAATCAATTATGAACAACAATGCTTCAAAAGTTACCAGTAATTCCAGGAGAGAATTTTTAACACAGGGGTCGATATTGGCAGGCGGTTTAATTGCTGCGCCGCTTTTATCAAAAGCCAATTATTTTTCGGGTGCCGATGATGTTATTAAAATAGTATTAGTGGGTTGCGGAGGCCGTGGTACCGGTGCTGCTACGCAGGCCTTGCTTAGTAAGCAAAATGTAAAACTGGTGGCAATGGCCGATGCCTTCAGGGATAATTTAGATACCTGTTATAAAAATTTAATGAGTGATGATATTGCAGAATCATCCGGCGGGCGGGGAACAGTTAAGGCAAAAATAGATGTTCCGGAAGAAAGAAAATTTACCGGCTTTGATGGGTATGTAAAAGCCATTGCATTAGCCGATGTTGTATTGCTGGCTACACCTCCCGGATTCAGGCCCATCCATTTTGAAGAAGCCATCAAACAAGGCAAACATGTTTTTATGGAAAAGCCGGTAGCTACCGATCCTGCGGGTATACAAAAAGTGTTGGCATCGGCTGCAATTGCCAAACAAAAAAAATTAAACGTAGTGGTAGGCCTCCAAAGGCATTATCAAAACTCCTATCTTGAATTGTACCAACGTAAAGATATGATTGGTGATATCACTTCGGCGCAGGCATGGTGGAACAATGATGGCGTATGGGTAAGACCGCGTAAACCCGGCCAGACAGAAATGGAATACCAGATGCGTAACTGGTATTATTTTAACTGGCTATGCGGCGATCATATCAACGAACAGCATATCCATAACATTGATGTTATTAATTGGTTTAAGGGAGGCTATCCTGTAAAGGCACAGGGTATGGGCGGCAGAGAAGTAAGAAAAGGAAAAGAAAATGGTGAAATATTCGACCATCATTATGTAGAGTTTACTTATGCTGATGGCAGTATTCTTAATAGTCAATGCCGGCATATCCCGGGTACGATGAGTAAGGTGGATGAATTGTTGATTGGTACAAAAGGCAAAATATTTTGTGGTGATGCCAATATTAAAGATAATAAAGGAAACCTGTTATACCAGTTTGATAAGACAAAAGAAAACAATCCTTATCAAACAGAACACGATGACTTATTTGCCGCCATTGCAAAGGGCGAATACAAGTTTGCAAATGCCGAATACGGTGCCAAAAGTACCATGACTTCTATTTTGGGAAGATTGGCAACCTACACAGGCCAGGTGATAGAATGGGATAAAGCAATAAATTCCGGATTGGATCTGCATCCAAAAGTTTACGACTGGAGCGCAACGCCACCAATAGTTCCGAATGCTGATGGATATTATCCTTTTGCAATACCTGGTGTTACAAAATATTTTTAACAGGGATTAAGGCCTATTTTTTAAAGGGGTGATTATGTTTAATTAAAGCATGGTCGCTCCTTAAATTATATTTCATAAACACATAAAGGTTTTACTCTTCTTCGTTAAAGCCCATCGCTTATTTTGGATTTTATGTTACCCTCCAAAAATATAACCACATCCATGCTACTGCGCCCTACCCAATGCCAATACTCCATTTGCCACTATCTGTATACCAGGCAGCAATCCTGACATCCATTCATTTTTCAAATCATCTGCTTTCCTCCTCATATTCTCAGCCATCACTGCACTGTGTACTGTAATTGCGGTACCACATACACAAAACATCACGCCATTGTCCTATAATTCATTAATACCAATTTCAACATTCCCTATTCCAGGAATTTTAAAATCGCCAGCCTTTGGTTTCCAGAATGGATTTCGATGCGAAGGAGTTCTAGTTAAGGGATCGTCGGCTTTAAAAAATTTTCCGAATGCATATTTGGACCATGTCTTGTCTTCGAAAGCATACGGAATTGCATTGTGGCGCAACACAACTACTACACTACAATCATTTGCTTTGGTGCCGGTACTTTCACTAGACAATAAAAAAACTTTGGGCCATGCAAACGGAAATACTTCATGAGGGTGGGGAGCATCAAATACTACTTTGTGTTTCCCTTTAATCTGGTTGAACCATGTATCTGGATCTTCCGGATTTAAAGGTAAACTGGGAATTTCATTTGCCTGGAGTTGCAGCACAGGAGCAATGGTTGCAAGACCCAAAGCAGCTGCGCCACTTGCTAATGAGGCTAAAAAATTTCTACGGTCAGGTTGTTTTAGATTGAATTCGGGTGTTGGCATTGTATAGGCTTTTCGTTAAAAAAATGTTTTAAAAAACGCTTGTTAATTTACAAAAAATTATTTGAAAAAAAATGAAAAAACCGTATCTTTTACGTCATAAAACTATAGACCATGTATAAATTTATTTTATCTGCCTTGGTTCTTGTGTTCTTTAATGGTATTGCCAATGCGCAGGGATGCATTATTGTTCGTAATATTTCAGGGCTCGGGCAATACAATCTAACCAGCAATTCATATTCTACATCAAGCTGGCAAATAAGTGTTACTAACCGCTACTTTAAAGCATATCACGATTATAAGGGAAAAGTAGATCAAGAAACACCGCCTGCAAACCAGAGCATTATTAAATCTTTCTCAACAGATATTGAGGTTACAAGATTATTGAAGAATGGATGGTCACTTGAAATAGGATTTCCTATTTCAGCAAACAGTCGCAATACAGACTTGGAACATGGTGGTCCAAATACAACCAGGCATACAACAAGTTCTTTTGGAATGGGTGATCTTCAATTGTCTGCTTACAAATGGTTATTTAAGCCCACTACCTCACAAAAAGGCAATATACAATTAGGATTAGGTATTAAGTTCCCCACGGGTGATTTCAAAAAGCAGGGATACTTTTACAGAAATGACACTACAAGAATATTATCATTACTTAACCCATCTATTCAATTAGGTGATGGTGGAACAGGCATCATTACCCTAATAAATACTTTCTATTTTATTAACACGCAAAAAACTATCAACTTATATGGCAATTTTTATTATCTGATAAATCCTACTGACATTAACGGCACGCAATATACCCAGGGCAAGCCTCAAACACCACTCGGGATTGCAGTGGGGGCTTACGATGTAAGTGTGTCTGATATATTTTCAATAAGGGCAGGTGTAAACTTTAATGTAGAGAATTGGGCTTTTTCGGCAGGTATAAGAGATGAAGGCGCCCCTGTTAGTGATTTGTTTGGAGAAAGCAATGGTATTCGCCGTGCGGGATACACTCTGTCAGCAGAACCCGGAATAATTTATAATTTCAAAAAAGCAACTATTTATTTATATATTCCTTTCGTGCTTTCTCACGAGATAAAACAAAATTTGCTTGATAAAGCCGTTCAACGCAGAACAGGAGTTTATACCATCGGCGCAGGCGGTTCAGGTGATTACCAGATTTTTGTAGGAGCTCAATTTCAACTTTGATCTCTGGCTAAAATTTTTACAAATATGTATTGATAAATATTTAGTGTAATTCATCATCGTGTGCAAAAAAGGACCCGGGTAAATAATTATTTATTCGTTATCTTTTTCATTTTTTATGCATCAATCAACACGCCGTTTAGCTGCAATACTTTTTACCGACATTGTTGGTTCTACAGCAATAATGCAGAAAGATGAGCAAACTGCCGTATCAGTTAATAAACGCTATGTAACGGTTTTGAAGCAATGTGTTCTATCCCGGGGTGGTGAAATCCTGAATGATTACGGCGATGGAAGTCTTTGTTGTTTTTCAAGTGCTACAGAGGCTATGCAATGTGCAATAGAGATACAGAAAGAATTACAAACAGAGCCAAAAGTTCCATTAAGAATAGGATTACATGTTGGAGAAATTTTTTTTGATGATGGCAAAGTATTAGGAGATGGCGTGAATGTAGCATCAAGAGTGCAATCGCTTGGTATTGCCAATTCAATACTTTTTTCGGCAGAAATAAACAGCAAGATAAAAAATCAGCAGGAATTTAAAACTGTTTCACTTGGTAAGTTTCATTTTAAGAATGTGGACGGGCCCATGGAAGTATTTGCTCTCACTAACGACGGCCTTGCTGTTCCAAAGAAAGAACAGATAGAAGGCAAACTCAAAAATGAAACAACAAAAAATAATCTTTCTGTTGTAAGAAAGTTAATATTAACAGGCGGTATTGTGCTCCTGGTGGTGGCTTCAATATTTAT
>JAYVZR010000441.1:0-22419 GCA_043783135.1 Ferruginibacter sp.
GCCAGCGCAGTAATGGCAGGTATGAAAGTGGTAGTTACCAAATGTGATGAGGCGGGTAATATTGATGTTGCCGATTTAAAAGCAAGGGCAGCAGAACATAAAAATTATCTGGCTGCATTAATGGTTACCTACCCAAGTACGCATGGTGTATTTGAAGAAAGCATCATAGAAATTTGCAACACCATACATGAATATGGCGGGCAGGTGTATATGGATGGCGCTAACATGAATGCGCAGGTAGGCTTAACAAGCCCGGGTATGATTGGCGCCGATGTATGCCATTTAAATCTACACAAAACCTTTGCTATACCACATGGTGGCGGCGGCCCGGGTGTCGGGCCCATTTGTGTTGCCAAACAATTAATGCCTTATTTACCTGGCCATGTAAATATTACCAATACTGAAAAAAACATACATGCTGTCAGCGCTGCTCCTTATGGCAGTGCAAGTATCTTGCTGATTAGTTACGCTTATATTAAAATGCTGGGCACAAAAGGTATTCGTAACGCTTCCGAATATGCGATATTGAATGCCAATTATATGAAAGCAAGATTGGAAAAATACTATAAAATTTTGTACTCCGGAAAAAACGGGACTGCAGCACATGAATTTATTGTTGACCTTCGGCCTTTTAAAACCAGCGCTGGTGTTGAAGCAGAAGATGTTGCCAAAAGATTGATGGATTATGGATTTCATGCGCCTACACTTTCTTTTCCTGTAGCAGGAACATTAATGATTGAACCAACTGAAAGTGAAGATAAGGAAGAGCTTGATCGTTTTTGCGATGCCATGATAGGTATTTACCAGGAAATAAAAGCTATAGAAGATGGCAAGGCTGATAAAAAAGATAACGTATTAAAAAATGCACCGCACACACAATACGTGATATGTGCTGACGAATGGACCAAACCTTACTTAAGAACAGAAGCCGCTTTTCCATTACCGTATGTAAAAGAAAATAAATTTTGGCCCTGTATAAGCAGGGTTAACAATACTTATGGAGACAGAAATTTAATCTGTACCTGCGAGCCAACAGAAGCTTATGCATAATTAAAATATTTATGCTGCATATTTAATGCGGCTTTCATGGGAATATTTTTGTACTTGCTTTTTATTATTTTCTTTTGTTCATAAAACCTTCTACATTGTATTGCATCTAAGCCTTGTTAATGGTACGTTTCTTGCCTATTACATTTGTTTTCAAATCTTGGTTTACATATTCCTTTGGGTTCAACTCCGGGCTATATGGTGGCAGAAAAAATAATTCAATTCTATCTTTATGTTCCTCCAGCCAAGCATTTACCAACTTCGTTTTATGAGCCCAATGGCCATCTACCACTAAAAATATTTTATACAGTTTGTACTTTATTAATTGGGTTAAAAAATCAATAAATTCACCTCCATTAAATGTGCCATCAAATATCATAAATTCAACATGCCCTTTGTTACTAATGGCCGATGCCATGTTCAATGAAAAGCGCTGCCATGTCTTTTTGATAACGGGAGTTTTGCCCTTTCAGCCGACGATTTATAACTGGTATAATATAAAAAGCTTCGGTAAGCAGCTGGGCTTCTTTCGTTTTAAGGCAATTAATCAAAAACGAAAACCACCAAAAAAAACAAGTGCAATATTTTTGTCCTGCAATTTAGAAGAAAATGACCCTTTAATTTCTGATCCTAAATAAATACGGTCGTTAATAAGCCGTTTATAACCGATATCTAATCCAAAATCTCCTAATGATAATGTTGATGCATCAATAGTTCCGTATTCAGATGTGCTTATTTTATTCTGAAGAATACTCTGTCCCATATTAAAACTGGCATAAAAATGTTGATAGAATTTCATGGTCACAACTATTCGTATTGGAATAGCAACATTAACTATATGAACATTGCCATGTGGTGCAGGTAAATCGGCATTTAAGGTGTATAGCTGGTTATAACCACTTTCAATCCCAAGGCTCAGATTATGTTTCGGCTCCCACATTATTCTGCCAATAAATGAGTAGTTAAACTCATTCACTTTATTTTTTGCCAGAACCAGGTTGTTAAAGTAATAATTGGGGCCCACTCCGGCATAGAAAGTGAAATGATGCGTTTTCGCTGATGTAGCAACATTTGTTTGAGCCATGCCTTTGAAGGCAAAGCAGCAAATAAAAATTGCAGCAAATATTTTATATATTGTTATTCTGGTCATTTTTGTTTCGAAGCAGTTTTTTTAAAACGTGGTATAAAAATCATACACTACATAAGCAGGATAATCTGAAATAAAACCATCAAACTTTCCATTTTTTAAATAATCTGAAATTAAGGCTTTACTATTCAGCGTCCAGCTTATAACCTTAATGCCATTGCTGTGTGCCTTTTCCACATCATTCAAAAGCAAGCCCTCTGTGTAACGCGGCCCAAAAAATTTACAGCCATTTTCAAGTGCTATATCAAGCGTTTGTTCAGCCAGCGTAGGCAACGGCAATGAATAAGCATAAGCCGGGTTATTTGATTTGTACGTTGGCTGTTTATTGAATTCAGTAATTACATCTGCCGATGGCAAGCCAGAAAAAATAACTACATCCCTGTTTTTCGACACCGCTTTTGCATAAGCGTTCCTCACAATGGGTTCCATGAATTTAAAAATATCCGTATTACCTTTTATATCGAGCCATAAATATTTCAAAGTAGTAGAATCAACAAAATAATTTAATACCTGTTCTACAGAAGGAACTTTTTGGCCATCTATTAATCGTACATATTCTGAGATAAACGGAAATGGATATTTATCCCATGAGCCGGACAATGGGCCTTTTTGTGTCAAGCGGGTATTGATACTGGCATCATGGATGCAGATAGGAACATTATCACTGGTCATTCTTACATCAAATTCCAATCCGGTGTTACCATAGTTTTCATCATTCAATACTCCGTTAAGCGAATTTTCTGCATAAGGTGGGTTTGAAGTAGTCTGTACTCCATGATGCGCAAAAACCATAAACGGATTATTGGTTGCGTAATCTGTAAAAGCATGATCATAATGTAAAGTAAGAGAATCATTGGAAAAAATTCCCCGCAATTTTAAATTTGAAATCACTCCCGCGAATAAATCTGTGGCCCCCTCTGTAGCCGAAATAGAAAAATGTATATTTCCCTGGGTTGTAATTTCTGAATAGCGGTAGAAGCCTGAAAATTGAATGGACCCGTCACTGGAATTATGTCCATATTTCAAAATCATTAAAATTCCATCCTGGTTACTAAAAAAAGAAACCCTGTTTTTTGACACTTTACAAACAAATTGAGTACCTATGCCGCTGCTTCCATCAATTAGTTTATAAATACCCTTCCATCTTTTTCATTGTAGATCCTGGGATGGTTGTTGTATTTACAAGATTGGCATCCTCATTATTACCAGGTGGTGTAATTTCACTTTTTGAACAACCCAACAATATTAACAGCGTTGCAACAATATATAATGTAGTGTGCTTCATTAGTGTATTCAATTAAAAATTTATGCCTAGTTGAAATTCAGGTACAACATATCGGTAACTATTTACTGGCAGGGCTGGCCAGGCAATTATATGATATCTTAAATAATTTATTTTTAAACCAAGTGACAGTACTTTGTTTTTATACAACCGCTGATCATAGCTGGCAGTTACACTATAACCATTCATAAAATTTGCATTGGCAGAAATAGTATGTCCCCCTTCGTTAACATTAAGGGAAGTTGTATAATATAAATCGCCCCGGAGGATGACAGCGGTTTTTCCAAAACTATAAGCAGCCGTTAAGGAAGGTTGCTGTTCCCACCCGGTTAATTTTGTATTGAAACCAAACTCTGCTAAATAACCAAGGTTGTAAGCTACCTGGTATCCAACTGCAAAATGAAAATCATCTACTGAATAATTCCAGAAAGGCCCAACACTAAAACGGTTTGAAATAAATATGGTTGAAATACTTGCCTGTACATTAAATGCTTCAGGAAGCGCTAACTTACAGGAATAATTAAAAAAGGGAGCCTTTACCAGGTCTAATGTCCAGTCTTTTGGTGGCACTACATAATATATCGAAAAAGCTTGTGAAAATTTCCATTTCGGAAGCGGCTGGGGCAATAAAAAACTCCCGCTTTTAATATTAAATGCATCCGGTGCCGAATTTTTTTCCTGGGCGAAATTGTTTTGAACAATACCAAACAATATAATCAGCAGAAAAAATCGGGGATAAATAAATTTTGAAGCCGGCTTCAAGGGTTGCGAATTTGAATTCAATTTACCTGACAGTTTCAAGTTAGAATGGTTAAAAGTAAATAGTATCGCTGTATTTGAAATTATTTAGTAAAGTTAATTATTTATAAATAAATAACCGGTTTTAAGCCCTTCACATCTTTACATTTAATGACAGTTTCTGTAAATAATTATTTTCTACCGCGGAATGTAATAAACTAAATATAGGTGATGAGTTTGCAGCGTTGGTTTTAGTTGCCGCAAAGGTTTTTAAGAATATGATAAGTGTTATCGAAAATTTAAAGTACACTTGAGTAAACCACAGGGTTTAATGGTGTGTTGATTATTTCCCCAATTGCAGCGCCGGGGCACCAGGTGTTCCAGTCATGTATTTGATTTTTATTCTCAGGATTTTTCAACTTCATGTTTTTATCCATATAAATAATCGTCATTACTTTCCGCATTTGCTCAGTTGTGTTGGCGCCCGCCCTGTGAAATACCCAGCCAGAATGAAAACTTATTTCGCCGGCATCAAAGGGTTCTATCACATGTTTAAAATCAGTGACCCTTAATTTTTGTTGCATCGCTGCTTCGCTTTCATCGCCAATTTCCAGTTCCCTTCCATCCACTACCTGATGGCTGCCGGCACTGAATTCTACTGGCCCCATCGATAATGGCGTTGCCTGTAGCGGCATCCAGGCGGTAACAGTTTTATCAGTATCTAATGGCCAGTAATACTGGTCGGCATGCCAGGGCGTAATTCCGCCGCCACCTTCCTTAAACAATGCCTGGTCGTGGTATATCCGTACACCGTCTGTTTGCAGCAGGTCAGCAGCAATTTTTGCCAGCCGCTTGCTAAAAACTAATTCTTTTATAATCGCATCTTCCCGCCACAAATTAAACAGTTGTAAAAAAGCCTTTCCATAAGTGCTTCTTTCTTCCAGGGAAACTTTTACAGTATTCATTTTATCAACACTGTTGGTAATAACTTCATTAAAGAACTGCAGGGTTTCGCTGTTGAACACTTGTTTTAATTTAATAAACCTGTTTTGATTATAGAAATCAATTTGCTCCTGTGATAAAGCATAAGGCTTCTGCAAAAATGATTGGATTGACAATGGAAGCTGCATATCGTTTTATTTTAATCAAATGTATACAATCATTTCCTTTGAAGTATAAAATTAAAAAGCGGAATTTTTAGCAGTGCCTTCTGTAAAGTTGGGGGTTTTACAGCGGACATCAAAAATATAAAGAATGAAATGAATAGTATTCATTCTTTGTTTGAAATCCATGATGCTAAAGGATTATATAAAAATGTAATCGAAGAATTCAAAGCTCAGGAAAAGAATCAAAAAAAGCAGCGTAATAATCATATAAAATCTTTCAAAGCTCCCATACCAGGTAGCTTTTTTTGTTTTCCCCATACAGTGGAAAAAAAACCATCACCACATTGAATTAATTTTCTCATCTTTAATAACGAACGATTAACAACATCCAAATGAAAAAATTACTTCCATTATTCTTTATTGCAATTCTTTTCGCCAGTTGCAGTACTTCAAAAGATTCTAATGGCGTGAAAATTTACAGCATTGGTAAAGCCGGATGGATTGGAGGAAATGATCCATCATACACATTTAGAAGGCAAGTGAAGGCCAAAGAAAAATTAATGAAAACCAGCCGGTCTGAATTTGCTAAAAATTAGTTGTGTAACCCACAAATAAATTAACACCCTGCTCAAGAGGTTGGGTTATGTAATTTTTATGCCGGTTTCCCAGTCGCCGGTATTAATATCGGCGTGCCATTCCAGACTATCGCTACCGCTTACACTAACAGCAATAAATATTATTTTGCGTAAATGTAAAGGAAATACCAAACCACGGTCGGACAATTCTATAACATCGCTGGTATTGTTACAAATTTAAAAAGGTTTCAGTGTTGAAACCTTGCAAGTAAATGTGAAATTGAACCAAGCACATTACTAACTATTGAAGCCGGGGAAATTGATTTTGATATCTCTCAACTTTTAAAAATCGCTAACAACCTGGATGCTGATATGGAGGATTTATTTCCTTATTAATTTATCGCGTTGCCTCAAAAGTTGAATAGCCCTTGCAACTACAAAACCCCGATAAACATTAGTATACACATTACAATTGTAAAACCAATTTGAGTTTTGAGACGACTTTTATAATATTCGACCTTTTCAAAGTCTGTTTTATAATATTCTTCCATTTTTATATTATATAAAGTAAATGTTTTTAAATTCTTATAATTATTTCCGCTCATTTATTTTGCTTTTTTTTTATAAAACTAATACTTATACTTGGTGTTTGTTCCAAACTCAATGTGGTAATTACTATTTTATCAAGTACTATTTCTTTTCTTTTTTATCGATAGTTTAAAACATAGTCTTTAAAATCAATATCAATATGTGTATGCTTATTTTATTTAATATTCACTTTTTCAATACAGGAAAAACCCTCTTTCTTTCTTTCCGAATTTATATTATCATTGATATCGGTATGGTTGAAAGAATTACTTCCATTAATTTATTTTCCCAAACCTATTCTAAAAATAATCTGCTATAAATTTTTCTCAAATAAGACAGGAAAGCCGAAGCCTGAAATTTAACAAGTAGGCAATAAAAAATTAAAAAGTATGAAAAAAATTATCTTTCAATTTTTAGCAGTCATGCTAATCTTTAGCTGTACAAAAAACGTATCTGATCCAAATGATTTATTAAATGCAGCAAAAAATAATGATACAGCTGCCGCTGCAAATAAAAATAAAGCAAATAAAAACAATACTGCCGGGTATAAAGTGCCTTATGGTACTACACAAGATCTTGCCGGACGTGTAAGTGGAGTAAATGGAGTTACCGGATATGAACCCCTTGTAAAACATTTAAATGCGAGCGGGGTTTGGGATAATACTTATGATTTCGTGTATTATGACCAACTTTTTAATTGCACAATAGCAACTTATTCAGTAAATGCAGCTTATGGCGATCCAATATATGCTGCATCTATTAACCCCACGCCTGCAAATGCTAGTGTACAAGCTGCCCCCTTTGTTGGGAACTATCAAGCCAACACACCTGCGCCACTAGGTGCATTTAAAATGAATTATATTGTTTGGAACCCTACTAATATTAGTTACACGGCAGGGTCGTCTCAAACTTGCTTTCTCATACCTGGTGGAGGTTATTGGTGTTATGTTGCGATGGGTCTCCAGGGAGATTGGTCTAGCAATGGTGGGGGTTCATTTACAGTTTATGATTTCGGAAAATTTATTAAAACAAACAGGGTACAGGACTTGGAGTGGCTGAATTAGATTGGTTCCCGGTTACATATCCAGCCACTACAACAAGTGCTGTAATGAGTTTTTCAACAAAAATGTATGGCTTAACATCATATCCGGCAAAGGTGGATTTCTTGCAGAATGGAACATTAATTACCAGTAGGAATTTTAATACTGCTTATAACACTTCATTTGCTATTTCCCTATCCCCGGGAACATACCAGTTTAAATTCACAACCACTTTTGATCCTTCAACAAGGCCAGTACAATTCTATAAAACTGGAGGAACGAATCAATTTTGGAATATGCTTACTTCAGCAACGACACTTACAACAGGTAATATCACTATTACCGCTGGTGCTACATATGATATTCAATTGGTTGATGCACCTTAGATAGGTTAATTATCTAATTACTATAGTCGGAGAAAATATTCCTTAATAAGTTTATTGTCTTCGACTATTTTTTTCTCCCTGTCCCAACATGTATATAGTTGCCATTTAAAAGTCTGTTAAATGGATAAAAGCAAATTACAAATGGATCTTAGAAGCGATTAATATTTTAATCAAAATGCACGAAGTTTTTAAATAAGAAGGCCGGGTAAATACCCAGCCCTGATAAGTTAAAATGTTACATGAGTAACACGGTGTAAAAATACAATATTGTTTGCTTGTAAATGAATTTCTAAGGCTTCAAAAAAGCAATAAAATTTGCCCCCCCAATATGCCCCCTAGTATAAATAAAAACCTGCAACTCATTGCAGGCATACATTACATTATTGATGTGGTGGAGAATACCGGATTCGAACCGGTGACCTTCCCGAAAGCATTCGGGACGCTCTACCCAAATGATCTGATTAACCAAACAATATATTTTCTACTTTTCTTTTTCTTGATTTCCTGCTCTTTATGTAGGGCTGCTGAACGGGTTTCAAATTTTTCGATATGCTTTATTTCCCAAGGCAAACCATATTTAGTTGATCTATTTCTTCCAGTATTATGCTGATGGATTCTCTGTGATAAATCTTCACAACTACCAATATAGTATTTATCTGCACTTAATGAATACAGGATGTAAATTATAAACATGGCAAACAACAAATTCCACGATAGTTGGGATTTGTTTGGTGGAGAATACCGGATTCGAACCGGTGACCTCTTGCATGCCATGCAAGCGCTCTACCAACTGAGCTAATTCCCCATTACTTATTTTTATTCATTCGGATTGGTAACCTTCCCTAATACCTTCGGAACGCTCTACCAACTGAGCTAATTCCCCATTACTTATTTTTATTCATTCGTGTTGGTAACCTTCCCGAATAACTTCGGGACGCTCTGCCAACTGAGCTAATTCCCCATTACTTCTTTTTATTCATTCGGATTGGTAACCTTCCCGAATACCTTCGGGACGCTCTACTAACTGAGCTAATTCCCCATTACTTATTTTTATTCATTCGGATTGGTAACCTTCCCGAATAACTTCGGGACGCTCTGCCAACTGAGCTAATTCCCCATTACTTATTTTTATTCATTCGGATTGGTAACCTTCCCGAATACCTTCGAGACGCTCTACCAACTGAGCTAATTCCCTAAACGGATTGCAAATATATACGCATTGGCATTTGCTTCAAAATCAATTTTCGCATTAGCCATTGTAACCCAATTTTGCTGCAACCAAAAAATCAGTTACGTTTGATAAGAATTAATAATAATGATAGAAGAACAAAAAACAGTTACCTCAAAGCAAGAAATTAAATTTTTAGCCGGCCCGCAAAACCGCTTACAGGATTTCAGGTTTGCACTGAGCGTATTGTTTGAATTTATAAAAGGCTTCAGGGCATTGCATTTTGCGGGGCCCTGTGTTACCATATTTGGTTCGGCACGTTTTAAAGACGGTCACCCTTATTTTGAACAAACGGAACAACTGGCTGGAAGAATTGCCCGCCTTGGTTTTACTATTATGACCGGTGGCGGCCCAGGTATTATGGAAGCTGCCAACAAAGGCGCCAAAGAAGCAGGTGGCAGAAGTGTGGGCTGCAATATTGTGTTGCCACACGAACAGCAGCATAATCCTTACCTTGATAAATGGGTAAACATTAAATACTTTTTTGTACGCAAAACATTATTATTAAAATATTCCTATGCTTTTGTAGTAATGCCAGGCGGCTTTGGCACATTGGATGAATACTTTGAGGCGCTTACGCTGATACAAACAAAAATGATGAGCCAGTTTCCGATAGTGATTTTTGATAAAGCATTTCATAAGGATTTAATAGCACATATTGAACGTTTAAAAGAAGAACAAACCATTTCGCCGGAAGACACCAGCCTGTATTTGGTAACCGACTCTATTGATGAGGCGGTGGCCTATATCCAAAAAAACAGCATCACTAAATTTAACCTGCAGCCCGAAAAACCTTACAAACCATTTAAATGGCTGTTTGAGAAGGAATAGATTGTTGTGAATGGTCAATGGTGAATAATGAATTTCGAACGGTGGGAGCTTGAACGTTGTTAACTACTCAATTATCTGAAAGCTATTAACCATCGATCACTTAACAATTGACTATTGACTATTGACTATTGACTATTGATTATTGACTATTCACCATTCACCATTCCGGTTATTAACTGATAAGGATCATACCATTTTTTGACGGCTGTCATCCCGGCAAAAAATAGATCCCCACATCTTTGTGTGCCCGTTTTTCAATCTTAACCCATTAGTATAAAAGATAAAAATAATATACAGGTCAATTGCTATCATTGTGGAGAACAATGTGAGACAACCATTAAAGCAGATGATAAAAATTTTTGCTGCGAAGGTTGCAGACAGGTGTATCTTTTACTGAATGAAAATAATCTTTGTACATATTACAACTTTGATAAAAACCCCGGAATAAAAGCAAAGGGCAAATTTATAAGTGAACGTTTTGCTTACCTCGATGATGCTGACACTGCAAAAAAGCTTGTACAGTTTAGCAGCGTTACACAAACCAATACTACGTTTCATTTGCCTCAAATGCACTGCTCTTCCTGCGTTTTTTTGCTGGAAAACCTTCACCGTATTGAACCGGGTATTATTAAATCGCAAACCAATTTTCAACGTAAGGAAATATTTATCATTTTTGATCCGTCAAAAATTTCGCTGCGTAAAGTAACAGAGCTGCTGGCATTTATCGGCTATGAGCCCGACATCAGTTTAAAAGACAGCACTCAAAAAAAACTGGCAGCTTTCAGTAAAACCCAAATCTACCGCATCGGGGTTGCCGGCTTTTGCTTTGCCAATATTATGATGCTGAGCTTTCCTGAATATTTCTCATCCGGTAATATTGAACAGGCTGGTTTAAAATTAACTTTTACCTGGCTAAATTTATTTTTATCATTGCCCGTATTATTTTTTAGTGCAGCAGGTATTTTTATATCGGCCTGGAAAGGGCTACGGCAAAGGTTTTTAAATATTGATGTGCCGCTGGCACTGGCCATCATGGTAACTTTCGGCAGAAGTTATTACGAGATCATTTCAGGCAGGGGCGCAGGGTTTTTAGATTCGGGCACAGGCATTGTTTTTTTTATGCTCGTGGGCAGGTGGTTCCAGGATAAAACATACCAGTCATTTTCTTTTGACAGGGATTACAAATCTTATTTTCCGCTCGGTGTCAGCATTATCAAAAACGGCATTGAAAAAAATATACCCATTACACAACTTCAAAAAGGAGATTGCATCATCATACGCAACCGGGAAATGATTCCGGCAGATGCTGTGTTACTAAAAGGCAACGCCCATGTTGATTATAGTTTCGTTAGCGGAGAAAGTGCGTTGCTGCAAAAAAAACAGGGTGAGCTTATTTATGCCGGTGGTAAACAATCTGGCACCGCCATTGAATTACAGGTAGTAAATGAGGTTTCGCAAAGTTATATTACCCAGTTATGGAACAATGATATTTTTAAACAGAAAAAAAATATCGAAAAATCTTTTATACATCCGTGGAGCAGGTATTTTACACTCGCACTATTTACTGTTGCTATTATTGCTGCCTTGTTTTGGTCACTTACGGACAACTCAAAGATTTTACCCGCAGTAACGGCTGTATTAATTGTTGCCTGCCCCTGCTCCTTATTGCTTTCGGCCACTTTTACGTATGGTAATATGCTGCGTATTTTTGGCAAAAATAAACTGTACCTGAAAAATGCAGGCGTTATTGAAAGCCTTACAAAAACAACTACCATCGTGTTTGATAAAACCGGCACCATTACACAAAACCAGTCTTCGGAAGTATTGTACAATGGAACTCCACTTAACCAGCAGGAATTAGCTGCTGTACAAGCCATTACCTGTCAATCGGCTCACCCGCTTAGCAAAATAATTGCTGCTTCCGTAGGTGCATTTAATACAGACCAATTATTAACTGTTGATGAGTTTAAGGAATTTACCGGCCAGGGTATAGAAGCTGTTGTGAACAAAGTGCCCGTTAAAATTGGCTCGGCTGCTTTTGTAAATAACTACAGTAACAATGTGTGGTTAAATTATGGGTCCAATATTCATGTGTTGTATAATAAAGTTCATATGGGTTCTTTTAGCATCAGCAACAATTACCGGCCCGGAATAAAAAGAGCCATTACTATTTTACAGCAAAAAAAATATCAACTGCATTTGCTTTCAGGCGACAATGATGCAGAAAAAAATACACTTGTAAATTTATTTGGTAAGGATAGTGATGTACAGTTTAACCAGTCGCCCCAAAACAAACTGGATGCTGTAAAACAATTGCAGGCAAAACAGAAAAAAGTACTGATGATTGGTGATGGCCTTAATGATGCAGGTGCACTGATGCAAAGCGATACAGGTATTGCCGTAAGTGATAATACCGCACAGTTTTCACCAGCCTGTGATGCTATTATTGATGGCAGTAAAATAGGAATGATAGATAGGTTTTTAGCTTACGCAAAATCAGGTAAAAAAATTGTAACGGCCAGTTTTATACTCTCCATTATTTATAACATAGTGGGTTTATCTTTTGCTGTGCGTGGTACCATGCCGCCGGTTATTGCGGCCATACTAATGCCTGCAAGCAGCATCAGTATTGTATTACTGGTAACCTTGCTCTCTTCGTTAAGCGCAAAAAAACATGGGCTTAAATAATTCCGGTTAATTCAAATAATGATGCCTGTTATCTTAAAAAAGCTACTCTTGAATAAATCCAAATACTAAAGAAGTAAAAGTTCGTAAAAACGAAATTGTTAGTAATTTTAATGATCAATTAATTAATATGACAACCATTTTATTAAAGCGACATATTGCAAAAGCTGTAAATGACATCAATGACAAGAATTTCCTTGAAGCAGTGTATACAATTGTTTCCAATAAGGCAGAAGAAACCGATTTTGAACTTACGCAGTAATGAAAAGCGAATTAGATGCCCGTAAGGAAAAACATAAAAAAGGTTTAAGTAAATCTTATACCTGGCAAAATGTAAAAAAAGCTGCCCTAAAAATTAAATAATGCCCTACCATCTTGAAATAAAAGGAGAGGTCAAAAACGATATTATAGAAGCTGCACAAGTAGCAACAAAATTCCGCTTCCATAAAAATATTAAAAGATTTTACTGCCGATTTTATATCTGGAATAGCCCAATTGCATTGGCATAAAATATAATTCGAAAAAATACTTACATCCTGCACAGCATTTTATTTTCCTGCATACAATAATAACATTCTCTTTCAATCCATAAATTCACTTATATACATTTTTATATAGCTGTTTTCTATTTATAATCTGATTATGACGAAAATCACCTGCGGTTTTGATACGCATCATATAATGGCATTTTGAACAATGATATTTTTGAGCCAATTAAAAACCATTCACTTTGAGTGCATTATTTGTATTGATCGGTATCAGCATTATTGTAGCAGGCAGCTTTTTAGCAGCCTTTTTATGGAATGTACACAATGGCCAGTACGACGATGATTATACTCCAAGTGTAAGAATGCTTTTTGACAATGAAAACAAACCGGTAGCAGCAAAAGAAATATCAACCGAAACTAAAAAACCCACAATACCTTAAACCAAAACCAATAATATCACATGCAGGTAGAAAAATTTTATTATGACAACAGGACTGTAAAAAACTTTGCGTTTGCAACCATTCTATGGGGAGTGGTCGGTATGCTTGCCGGCCTATTTGTAGCATTGCAATTAGTTTTTCCTTCACTCAATTTCACCCAATACGGTTCATTCGGAAGGCTTCGGCCCCTGCATACCAATGCAGTTATTTTTGCATTTGTGGGAAATGGTATTTTCATGGGCGTTTACTATTCGCTGCAAAGACTATGCAAAGCCAGGATGTTCAGCGATACCCTGAGCTCCATACATTTCTGGGGGTGGCAATTGGTGATTGTAGCCGCCGCTATATCATTGCCATTGGGTTTAACCAATGGTGCAGAATATGCAGAATTAATTTGGCCAATTGATGTTGCCATTACCATTCTTTGGGTAGTGTTTGGCTGGAACATGCTTGGCACTATCATTAAACGCAGGGAAAAACATTTGTATGTTGCCATCTGGTTTTACATCGCCACATTTATTACAGTAGCTGTATTACATATTGTACGTTCGGGAGAACTTCCAATTTCATTTTTACAAAGTTATAGCATATATGCCGGTGTTCAGGATGCCTTAATTCAGTGGTGGTATGGCCATAATGCAGTGGCGTTCTTTTTAACAACTCCTTACCTGGGACTGATGTATTACTTTTTGCCGAAAGCAGCTAACCGGCCTATTTATTCTTACAAATTATCCATCATACATTTTTGGGCATTGATATTTTTATATATCTGGGCCGGGCCCCATCACTTATTGTACACCGCCTTACCAAACTGGGCACAATCACTGGGTATCGTTTTTTCTGTGATGCTTCTTTTTCCAAGCTGGGGAGGTATGATCAATGGATTACTCACCCTGCGTGGTGCATGGGACAAGGTACGGGATGATGTGATTTTAAAATTTATGGTTGTAGCTATTACTGCTTATGGTATGGCCACTTTTGAAGGGCCAATGTTATCACTAAAAAGCGTAAGCGCCATCGCCCATTACACCGATTGGATTATTGCACACGTGCATGTAGGCGCACTGGGCTGGAACGGTATGTTAACCTTTGGTATTTTGTATTGGCTGATGCCTAGAATTTTTAATACGCTGCTTTACTCCAAAAAATTAGCCAATCAGCATTTCTGGCTGGGCACTCTTGGTATTGTATTTTATGCTGTGCCAATGTACTGGGCAGGTTTTACGCAAAGCGCCATGTGGAAACAATTTACCGAGGCAGGGCAGTTAAAATATACATTTTTGGAAACAGTTACTTACATGAAACCATTTTATGCCATGCGTTCTTTGGGTGGCACATTGTATTTAACAGGTGCTTTATTGATGGTGTACAATATTTATAAAACTGTAAAAGCAGGTAAACTGGTAGCTGACGAGGCAGCAGAAGCGGCCCCTCTTGAAAAAGTATATGTTGCCCACAAAGGCGAACACTGGCACAGGTGGATTGAGCGCAAACCTGTACAATTAATGGTGTTGAGTTTAATTGTAATATTGATTGGCGGTGCCGTTGAAATGATACCAACCTTTATGATAAAATCAAACGTGCCCACCATCAGCAGTGTTAAACCATATACCCCGCTTGAATTACAGGGCAGGGATATTTACGTGCGGGAAGGCTGTTATACCTGTCACTCGCAGATGATACGCCCTTTCCGTAGCGAAACGGAACGATATGGAGAATACTCAAAAGCAGGTGAATTTGTGTATGACCATCCTTTTCAATGGGGCAGTAAAAGAACAGGGCCCGATCTTGCGAGGGAAGGTACCGGCAATCTTAAAAAGACAGATGGGTGGCACTTCCGTCACTTCAGGGAGCCTTCCAGTATGAGTGAAGGTTCTATTATGCCTTCCTATGAATTTATGTTAAGGGATAATCTTGACACCAGTTCTACCAGGACCAAAATAAATGCGATGAGAACTTTGGGTGTGCCTTACGAAAAAGGGTTTGAAGACATTGCCAATACCAACCTGATGGAGCAGGCCACAGGCATTGCCAACAACCTTAAAACAGACAGTATCAAAATTTCACCCGGCAAAGAAGTGATTGCCCTGATTGCCTATATACAACGGTTAGGAAAAGATATTAGTAATGAACCTAAAAACAAATAGCCATGTACAAATTTATAAAACAGTATACAGAAAAAATGGATCATGCAACTATTTACCCCATGATATCTTTGCTTATTTTCTTTTTATTTTTTGTTGTACTGCTGGTGCTCGTAAAAAAAATGGATAAGTCAAGGATCATTGAATTATCAAACATACCATTAGACGCAGAAGAAACAATAACTACAACCAATTAAAACCCTTTTATGTTTTTACAAAATTCTATGCATAAAAAGATAATAGCTACCGCCTTGCTTTTACTAACCGGTTTTATTTTACTGGCACAAGATTCAGCAGCACCAAAAACAGTAACTTCTGCTAATAATTTACTGGCTATCCTGCTTATCATTACAACTGTTGTACTTGCTTTTGTTATTTGGGGTATGGGCCAGGTGTTGATAGCTTTATCCAGGCAGCTACTTGATAAAAATAAGGCCGCTGCAAAAGCCATTAGCCTTACAATACTTGTGCTGTTATCAATGCTTTCACAAAATGTACTGGCACAGGATGCTGCTGAAGCGGTTAAAGTGCTGCCTAATTATGGCGGCCTGTCTGCCAGCACTTTCTATTTTTTGGTATCCGTTATTGCAACTGAAATTATTGTTATCCTATTCCTGGTTTTTTCTATCAGAAGAGTATATGCAGAACTGGTTCCTGCAAAAGCTGCTGCGGTAGCCAAAGAATCTACACTTGCTGCTTTATGGGTCAAGCTGGATAAAAAATTATTTACCAAAGCCATCCCGCTGGAAAAAGAAGCAGATGCATTGTTAGACCACAATTATGATGGTATTCAGGAGCTTGACAATGCTTTACCACCTTGGTGGAAATATGGGTTTATCATCACCATTGGTTTCGCATTTGTTTACTTATTGAATTTTCATGTATTGGGCAATGGCAAAAATCCTACAGAAGAATACACTGCAGAAATGAACAAGGCCGAGGTTGAAAAAGCGGAATATGAGGCAAAAAATAAAGACCGGATTGATGTAGCAAATGTACCGATGGCCAACGCTGCAGGCATAGAAAAAGGAAGAGAAAATTATACTGCCAATTGTATTGCCTGCCATGGTGCCAGCGGCGAAGGCGGCGTTGGGCCCAATCTTACAGATAACTATTGGCTGCACAATGGTTCATTAAATGATATTTATAATACCATTAAAAAAGGCTATCCTGATAAAGGCATGCAATCATGGGCAATAAAGTTTAATCCAAAGGAAATAAGTGAACTGGCAAGTTTTGTTAAAAGTATAAAAGGCACCAATCCCCCAAATGGCAAAATACCACAGGGAGATTTGTATAATGAAACAGCAGGCAACGATTCTTCTGCAATTAAGGCTACTGCTGATTCAATTAAAATAACAAGTCCGGCAACAACTAAATAATTAAATAAAATAATGTCTTTACAACAGGAAATATTGGTAAAGGAAGCATTTAGAGATTCAGTAGCAACCATCACAAAAGATGGTAAGCGCAATTTCATACATCCCAAAAAACCAGCAGGTAAATTATATAATTTACGTACCTGGTTCAGTATTTTTTATCTAATAGTTTTTTTTACTTTGCCTTTCATAAAAGTAAATGGGGAGCCGTTACTGATGATAAATATCCTTGAACGTAAGTTCATTTTATTTGGTCTTATCTTTTGGCCACAGGACTTTTTTATTTTCGGCATTGGCATGGTAACCTTTATAGTATTTGTTATTTTATTTACCGTTGTTTTTGGTAGAATATTTTGTGGCTGGGCATGCCCGCAAACTATTTTTATGGAGATGGTATTTAGAAAAATAGAATATTGGATAGATGGAGATGCCACACAACAAAAACAGCTACAGTCAATGCGCTGGAATTCAAAAAAAACCCTAAAGCGGGTATCCAAGTTTCTTATCTTTTTTCTGTTGTCGTTCATCATTGCTAATTTCTTTTTGGCCTATCTAATCAGTATGGATGAGTTACTGGGATATATAACAAACCCTGCTGCTCATGTGCCTACATTGATATCCTTGCTGGTATTTACCACGGTATTCTTTTTTGTATACTGGTGGTTTAGGGAACAAGCCTGTATTGTGGTTTGCCCTTACGGAAGGTTGCAGGGTGTACTGCTTGATAAAAATTCTATTGTAGTAGCCTATGACCGTTTAAGAGGTGAACCAAGGGGTAAGCTCACCAAACAAAAAGAGCATCATCACGATGATGACCATGAGAAATGTATCGGCTGTAAAGGCAATGGTTCCTGTAAAAGCCTGGCAGAAAAGTTTACCCCGGTGGTACTAAATGGCGACTGTATTGATTGTTTTGCCTGTGTGCGTGTTTGCCCAACAGGTATTGATATACGCAATGGTACCCAGCTTGAATGCATTAACTGTACAGCGTGTATTGATGCCTGTGATGCAATCATGACGGGTATACACAAGCCTACCGGGTTAATAAGGTATGCTTCCGAAAACAGTATAACAAATAAAGTTCCATTAAAATTTACAGCCAGGATAAAAGCCTATACGGCAGTGCTGGCACTATTAATTTCTTTGCTGGGGTTTTTACTGGTCAGCAGAACTGATCTTGATGCCACATTAATGCGTACAGCAGGCATGACTTACACCTCCTTGCCTGATGGACGTATTGCAAACCTGTACAGTTTAAAACTGGCCAACAAAACACATAAGGATATTGCCATTCATTTAAAGATTGAAAATATCGATGGAGAAATTAATATTGTTGGCAGCAGCAGCCTGGTAGTAAAGCACGAAGATTATAACAACCTGCAGTTTTTTGTAAAGCTTAACAGGAAAGATGTTAAAACATGGAAAACACCGCTGGAAATCGGTTTGTATGAAAACAATAAAAAGATTAAAATCATTACAGCAAAATTCATCGGGCCCGAAGTGTATGAGTAAGTGAGTTGTGAATGGTCAATGGTGAATAGTGAATGAGGAATACCAAATTATAAATAGTTAGTAGCTGATTTTTTTATACACCATTGACGATTGACCATTGACAAACGACTAATTAAAATTAAAATAATGAACTGGGGACAAAAAATAATTGTGGTGTATGTTGTTTTTGTAACAGGCATTCTATTCCTGGCTTATAAATCATCTACACAAAATACTGAACTGGTAACAGAAGATTATTACGCCAAGGAGCTGGTGTACCAGCAAAAAATTGATGAAGTTAAAAGAACTTCTTTATTATCAGATACAGTAAAAATTACGATGGTTAACCGAGAGCTGATTATTCAGTTTCCAAATGATTTTATCGGCAAAAAAATAACCGGAAACATAACCGTGTATTGCCCATCTGATGAAAAAAAAGATATGCAACATCCATTTACTGTAACAGACAATGATTTTAATATTAGTGTACCTGCTAACTATCATGGGTTAAACTATGTTAAGATTAACTGGGCCGCAGATGGAATAAATTATTATTACGAACACAAAATAATTATTTGATTATGGCCGCTATATTTCTTGCAGCGTTAACATTGGGTATGCTAGGCAGCTTTCACTGCATTGGTATGTGCGGGCCATTGGCATTTTCTTTACCCTTGAGCAACAACAGTGTTTTTGCAAAATTTTCCGGCTCCTTTTTGTACAATGGCGGCAGGATAATTACCTACAGCACATTGGGTTTATTGTTCGGGCTTGCGGGTAAAAGCTTTTACCTTTTTGGCTTTCAGCAATGGTTATCGATCATTACCGGTACAATTATTTTATGTTTTCTTTTTATTCCAAAAAGATGGCTAACGGCCTCAACCGCTAATAATTTTTTTTCAACGTATACTGTTACAATCAGGCAAGCACTTGGAAACCTGTTTTTAAAAAGAAATTATCCATCGCTGTTTGCAATTGGTTTATTAAACGGTTTGTTACCCTGTGGTTTAATATATATGGCTGTTGCAGGTGCTGTTGCGACGGCAGATCCGCTTAAGAGTGCATTTTTTATGGCAGTATTTGGACTGGGCACATTACCGGTAATGTGGAGTGTATCTTTTTTTGGTAATTATATTGGTATTGGTGTACGCCGTAAAATACGAAGTGCATACCCCGTAATGATGGGGCTGATGGCCTGCCTGCTAATTGTAAGAGGCCTGGGTTTAGGCATACCCTATATAAGCCCGGCAATCAATAACAATACGCACCAAATATTAAACTGCCCGGTGGTTATTCAAAACACAAAATTATAAACTTAAACAGCTAACACTTATTGAATACGATAATAAATAAAAAACAGCCGATGACCGGATTGAATAAAACTGAACAATTTTTACATGAAAATATAACGTGGAAACGTTTGCTGGATTTTTTTATGCAGGAAAACAGTTATTTAAAAACCAGGTTGAGCAAAGTAGTAGACAGGGGAAATGACAATTTACTGATTGATAAGGCCGAGTATTTTCAAAATGAATTTATTTTGAAAGATGAATACATACAGGATATAGAGGATGATATAGAGGAACAGAAAATAAATCTTGATATTGCATTTAAAAAAAAGGAACAGCCTGATAATAGGACCAGCAAAATGCAGGAAAAATTGCGTAACGAAATGTCGTACCTGGAAAAAGAATTTTCGATATTAAAAAATCAGTTTAACGAATACCTGCTTTCTATAGTGTAGTATTTAGTTTAGTAATGAAGCCAGCTTTTTTTCATTCAATATTATAATCAATCCGTCTTTGATATCTATTAACTTTTCAGTTTTAAAATCACTAAGCGTTCGTATCATAGATTCTGTAGCTGTGCCGGCAATATGGGCAAGGTCCTCACGGGAAATATGAATGGAAAAATTCTCTTCTCCATCTTTGGTATATTTTTTTTGCAGCTGAACCAATGCTTCTGCAACTCTTTTGCGCAGGGAATTGTAGGCAATACCAACCAGTTGGTTCTCTCTATCTGTAACATTTTTAGCTAAAAGCTGAATAAACTGCTGGGTAACTTCTTTATTTGCTCCCAGTATTTTTTCAAAATCTTCTTTTGCTATAATTGCCAGCATTGTATCTTCAATTGCTTCCGTTGTTTCCTTATACACAGTACCTTCCAGGATAGCCGTGTATCCAAAGTAATCACCTTCACCAAAAAGCCCTACTGTTAACTCTTTCCCATCTTCATTCGTTTTATAGGTTTTTACTTTACCCTTTAAAATATGAAACAATCTTACCGGGTGATTACCCTCTACATAAATTAATTGCTTTTTTTTATAGAAATTAACTACACCATTATCAACCAGGTTTTGCAATGCTTTTAAATTTCCTGCCTCGTCTAAAATAGCTGTATCTGCAACAATATTTTTTTGCAAAGCAGCGGCTTTTTTTAACCTGCCTTCTATTGCAGTTAACAGTTCTATATCGCTAAATGGTTTGGTGATGTAGTCATCTGCGCCCATTTCCATTCCCTTTCTAAAATCTCCACGCTCTGCTTTTGCGGTTAAGAAAATAAATGGGATATTTTTTACTGCTTCATTTTTTTGAAGCAAATGGAGTACTCCATATCCATCCAAAACCGGCATCATCACATCACATATAATCAGGTCAGGCGGGTTTTTCAAAGCCATCTCCACCCCTATTTTTCCATTGGCAGCAGTTGCAACAATATAATTTGCCAATTCAAGAATTTCGGCCGTATTTTCTCTAATTTCATCGTTGTCTTCAATCAACAGAACATGTAACATAAATACAATTTTATTTAGCGATAAATAATTACAACAACCCAACGGGCCGTGCACAATCAAAGCTTACTGTAAAAGAAGTTCCCTTTTCCAGCTCAGTTTTAAAATCAATATGGCCGCTCATCAGTTCTACATATTTTTCTACAATATGTAAACCCAAACCAGTACCCTGTATATTGGTTACGTTGGTACCCCTGAAAAAACGTTCAAACAAATGTTGGCTGTCTTCGTCAGAAATACCAATACCGATATCCTTAACAATTACTAAAATATGGGTATTGTTCAATTCACTATTTACTTCAATTAACCCATTTTCAGGAGAAAATTTAATAGCATTGGATAACAAATTTATAATTACATTTTTTAAAAGAGAGGGGTCAAGCTGCACTATTTGTTCGCCCTTGTGATGATAAGTAATTTTCTGCCCTGGTTTTGCAATACCGGCTATTTCTGAGCAAACTATATTGATAAGCTCTTTAATATTAAACTGGCTGTAATGAGCAACCAGTTTTCCATCCTCTATTTTACCGATAGATAGAAAATCATTTAAAATATCAGTTAAATTATTTACAGCAGATTTAATCCGGTTAATATGTTTGTCACGCTTATCCTGTTCTTCCTCTTTCGGGTATTTCGACACAAGTGATGCCGAAGAAAGAATGGTGCTAAGTGGTGTGCGAAATTCGTGTGAGGCCATTGAAACAAACCTGCTTTTCAAATCACCTAATTCCCTCTCTTTGCTAAGTGCCTTTTGTAACTCTTCTTTTGATATTTCCAGAGCATCCAGGGTTTCCTGTAACTGGCTGGTGCGCAACACTACCTGCTGTTCAAGATCATTGTTGAATTCTTCAATTTTTTTATTAATGATGGCAAGCTGCTCCTTTTGCTGCAGCGCTTCATTTTCAATTTCCTTCCTTCGGGTAATATCACTTATAAATGCAATTACAAAGGATTCTCCCCCTCCCTCGTAATTACTTAAACTTACTTCAACCGAAAATTCTGATCCATCCTTTTTTGAACCATACAGATCTAT
>JAYVZR010000442.1:0-3325 GCA_043783135.1 Ferruginibacter sp.
ACTCAAAACTGTGAGTGGCATTGATAAAAGGGATACCCACCGCCACAAAAAAATACAGGAAAACAAGGTTCCAGCTTTTACGGGTTTGCACCAACTGCCGCCTGAAATTCTGTTGTATATAAAACAGGCCGATAAGGGTTGCTGCCAAAACAATAATAATTGCTGCCAACGCCCAGCTGGATTCATAAAACTTTGGAAGCCCAATTGAAAACCCGGGAAAATTATAGCCCTTCCATTTATCAGTTAAAAAAACATAGGCCAGTAAAAAATAATATGGCGTAATAATACCCAGCAGGGCCAGCAGCCATTCGGCCAGCTTAAATGGCCTGGTTACGGTTAGGCCCGCAATAATTAATATAGAAAATGCGATTGACGGAAAGTAAAAAAAAGTGGCAACACCAATGGCAATGCCTATATTAAAAAGGGTTGATTTGGCATTTTTTGTATTGTACATGCTGCTCATATTTGCCCAAACCCAAATTAACAATGTATTTACAATAAGTGGTGCAGACAAAATATTCCACTCCTTAAATAAAGAGGTAATAAGCAGGTATGCCATTGCTGTTAAATAATTGGGCCTTTGCATCAACTTCTCATCGTTGGCAAGCTTATTAAATGTAATAGCCTGCGTATACAACAATAAAAAGCTTATGACAGGATAAATAACCGGAACCGTATTGCCAATTGTAGCAGTAAGCTGCGTTAGCAAAGCTTTAAATAAAAAACCATCTGTTTGCTGTGGTATAGAAATTGTTGGATGCAAAAACATAGGCAGCTTTAGCAACAGCCCATATATCAATAGCAAAAAAGTATTGTAAGGATTATTGGCTTTAAATGTGCCTATCACAATAAAAATTAAGTTGATGCATTGCAAAAATGCGCAATAATTATTGCTTTAAAAAATAGTTTGGCTTAATTGCACTGTTTTTTAAAAATCAATTTTGGCAAAACATACCTGGCCACGGTAAGAACAAGGAACAATCAATTGCCTGGCTCCGGTTTTTTTTGCAAACCGTATCATAAAATCGTATCCCTTGTCGTAGCTCTTTAAACTGGGGTTTCTTTTTAATTTACCATCTGCGGTAATTAAATTATCTATTAATAAAGGGTCTCTTTTATCTGAGCTATTATATAAAAAATGAATGCCCCCACCTGCATTAATGGTTGCAAATGATAAAAAATTATCTAAATTATCTGCAGACTGATCTTTCTGAATAATATTGCTCCATTCAATAACCCCGGTATTGCTGACGCTTAGCACCAAAATATTATAGTAATAATTTCTGGTAGTACTGTTGTTGTAATTGTTATTGTAATTGTAATAATTATTATTATAAGAATTATAGGGGCTATAGTAGTTTCCATAATAAGGGCTATAAAAATTATTATAAGTGCTGCCGAACCTGCTGGAAGGATACAAATAGTCATTGCGGTTCCAGTTATTATATCCCAAATTTTGCTTAGAGTAATCCTCTGCAATTAATATATATCCGCCGTCTTTTTTTAATATCATTTTGCGTATAAAAAAATCGTTAAAAGCCGCTTTAATATTACCTTTTTCTTTTGCGGCACTTCGTATACTATCGGCAAAGGGAGTAAAAATACTATTGATGGGGCTATCACCTTTTGCATCCCATATTGTTGAATATAAACCTTCAATATTGCTGCGGCGCTCTGGATAATAAAATGAATTAAGTATATAATGTTTGTTTACATTATCAATTTTAATTTTCATTTCATCTATATATAATTTATCCAGTGAAAGCTCCCGTATTGAAAAATTATCCTTCATTGGCCCTTTTGTAATTAAATGAAGCGTAGCAATATCATCCCAGTTATTTACTTTAATTGACCTGGCAAAAACTAAATTACCCTCATTATCCAATTGAAAATCGCCATAAATATCATTCCTGTCATCATAATCTATGCCCTGGCGGGTTTTATGTATCAACTGCAATTGTTTGTCATATAACAGGGTAACAAAATTGAAGCGCTTATCCTTTTCCTGAATTTTAAAAACCATTATTTTTTCCTTATCCTCACTGCTGATAACAGTATAGATCTTTTCGTCTCCCAAAGCGCCTACATGTGTGGTATCTAATACAATGGGTTCCCCCAATTGTTTTACGCTACCATCAAATTTAACAGCCATACAAAATACAGTACCTTTTTTTCTGTATTCATAAACAAGGTAGAAAGAATCAGGATACTCAATGAAATCAACATTAAAGGTTTTGGGGGGTATAAAGTCGAGATTAATTTTTTCCTTTAATACCATATCATCCTGATAAATAGAAACCGCATATTTAGAACTCTGGTCTTTAAAAACCAGTATATTGCCACTCACCCTGCCAATGATATGATAGTTCATTTGCCTGCTGTCATCTTTCACCACATCAGAATAAGTAATTTGTTGAGCGGTACAAAATACTGGCAGCAAAAACAACAGGCATATATTAAATAATATTCCTTTCATACTATGGCTTTTAATAACTTAAAATTAAGCTATAATCTTTTAATAAAAACATAAAACAAGATGATAGGATTTTTACTTTTGTATAAACCTTATTAAATATTTTTTGTAATTGAAATATAGCAATAAAGTATTAATAAGGCTTTGTCCAGCATATCAGCTTTATTCCAAAACTTAATTCTATTAAACATACTTATGCTAATAAAATACCTGCAAATTGCAGTAATTTACAGCTCAAATCAACATATGCAAACAGTATTAATAACAGGTGGCACCGGTATGGTGGGCAAGGCGCTAACAGCTACTTTAATTGAAAAAGGTTACCGGGTAATAGTACTGACAAGGCAAATGCCTTCGCAAAAACTTGTTACACCCAACATTGAATACGCCATTTGGAATGTAAACGCACAAACTATTGATATGGATGCAGTACAAAAGGCCGATCATATCATACATTTAGCCGGTGCCGGAGTTGTAGATAAAAAATGGACAGATGAATATAAAGAGGAGATACAAAAAAGCCGTACAGAAAGCAGTAAGCTAATTATAAATTCTTTAAAAAATAACTTCAATAAAGTTACCACTGTGGTTAGTGCATCTGCCATTGGCTGGTATGGAGAAGATATTGATAAGGCTAAATTATTTGTTGAAACCGCTCCTGCTGCAAATGGGTTTTTAGGAGAAACCTGCCAGTTGTGGGAACAAAGCATACAACCTGTTGAAGCATTGAATAAGCGGTTAGTGATATTGCGTACAGGCATTGTGCTAAGCAATAGCGGTGGCGCCCTTGCAGAATTTAAAAAACCAATCCGCTTTGGTGTTGCTGGTATTATTGGCAATGGCAAGCAGGTT
>JAYVZR010000443.1:0-3320 GCA_043783135.1 Ferruginibacter sp.
GTGAAAACAAACTTACCCGTTTGTTATAATCACTGCTTGATTTTTTGCCTTTGCTTTTAACAGTAACTTCTTTCAGCCATTCTTTGCCACTGCCAATTATATAATCATTTGCAGGCTTTGCACGAAAGCTTTTCACCTCCTGTACTTGCTGTAATGAAAATTTCTTTTTGAGTGATGCCGGTGTTGCAAATGCCGGAAAAGGAAAGGCGTCTACTATAATTTTATCATTTTGTTTAACCCCCTTTTGGTTACTTACCTGTATTGTAAAAGCAATACTATCAGGGTAAGCAAGCAATGGAAATTTAAAGTACCCACTGCTATCAGTAGTGGTACTTGTAAACAGGTTTATTTGTTTAATGCTGTACAAGGTTACAATCCTGTTTGCCAGTGGTTGATTCTTTTTATTCAGAATTCTTCCCTTTATATCGGTTATGGCTGTATCGCCATCGTAAGATAACACTGCGGTATCTGTAACAAGATTTAAACTGAAGATCCCGCCGCTATACAACTGTGGCTGTGTAAGTAAAAAATTATTTGAAGGCCGGGCTATTACCTGTAGCTGATTGTAAGGATTGGCAGTTAATCCGTTGGGTAAATCTGCAAGATTATTATCAGTAACAGATACTGATAAAGCAGCATATCCCTGGTGCACTAATGTATCTCCGGTACTAATGGTAAGTGTAACCTTATCCCTGTTTTTATAATTATCCTTATCCATCTTTATTTGAGCAACCTCCTTTTCTTTATTAATATAAATAGTCCGTTCACTAACTACCTGCTCTTTATCATTGAAAAGATAAAGTGTTGCTACCCCTGCCGGAAAGCTTTTCTTGGGGATATTTATTTCATAGTTTCCTACGCCCTCACTGGCGAAACAAATGCTGTCGCGGCTTACTCCCAATAAATAAGTTGGCTTATCTTTTTTATACATGGAATCGCCCATTAAAACCTGGGCCTGGATATTGTAAGCATCCTCACCCATAACAGATACCTGGCTTGCATAAAGATTATAGCTGGGCAATGGCCAGCTATAATCCTGGCCATTCCATTTTATATGGGCGGTACATTTGCGGCTCTTAAAAATAAAATAATTAAACTTCCCCAGCCCGCTGCTGTCAGTTTTAAAACTGGTTACTTCCTTATCCCAGCTATCGGTGATAGTACCTGAAACCTGCATTGGACGGCCTTCATTATCAGTTGCCTTAAAACCAAACGTTGCATCGGTGTTTTCAATTAATACACCACCTTCCGGAAAAAAGCTGAGAACCGGCGGTTCATTTGCGGGGGCACTAATAGTATTAACTGTTTCTTCCGTTAATACAGAGGGAAAGCGTTTATTGATAATATAAATGGTTTAAAATAAAAATAGAAGAGCTGTCATGCAGCAGCATATTGCCCGTATATACCCTAAGCCAATAATAACCTTCAGGCAAAGTAGTTAATAATGGAATCCGGCGTTTGTCTGTTGTTTGGGTATGTTCAGCAGTAGCTGTGCAACGGCAGTATCCTTATCATTTACCAAATCTACATACAGTGTTTTGCTTTTTGAATAATACTTATGAGAAAGTGAATTGATAATATATGCCTTTAGCCATAACTGTTCTCCTGCAGTGTAAAACCATTTATTGGTTTGAACGAATATTTTTTCTTTTGTGTCATGCTGAAGCTCCCTTATAAAACTACCGGCAAGCGTATCTACATTTTTAATATCGCTCTGTGCATTGCATTGAATAGTTGCAGCAAGTAACAAAAAAGACAGCAATGTTTTAATTGTAGTATTCATATTGCAAGCGTTAAGTTATACCCCAGGTTAATTAAAATTTTGCAAGCAGGCCCTAAAGCATTTTGTAAATAGATACCAATCACAAAACCTTTCAGAATTTTTTTCAAACTAAGCAATAGATTATAAAAATATTGATTAGCGACCTGTTTTATTTTCTTCTGAACGTTGCTTTTTTATAAATAATATCCCCGCTTGCTGTTATGCCAGATACTGTAATGGTATACGTACTGGAAGCATCGGCAGTAAAAAATGATACCACAGCTTTTCCTTTATCATTGGTATACACATGACCGTTCCAGTAAAGGGTATACCTGGTATCTGTAAAGTCTGCTTCTTTTATAGCTTTATTATCATAGTCAGGTATATTGAATTTGGCAGGCTGATGATATGATTTGGGTCTGTATTCAAGACTACCCACGCTTTCATTACTACTGCTAATATTTGTTTTGTTAGCTGTATTTATTACGACAGCGCCATTACCACCCCTGGCCCCATAAATTGCAGCCTGCGCACCATTTAAAATTTCAATAAAATCAATCACGTCTGGCGGAATGTTGGTTAAATAACGCAGCAGTGGGCTTGATTCAGTAGATACATCGCTTCCCCCGCCACCAGACTCCTGAGTTACTATTACTCCGTCCATAACCAATATAGGTTCGTCATTGCTTGAAGAACCAAAGTCAACAGGGCCTCCACCTACAATAACATACCCCGACCTTAAGTGAACCCCCGGTGCACCAAGTAACGAAGCTCCAGTGCTGGTTGCACTTGTTTTTCGTATTGCATCACCAGTTAAAACGGTTGAAAATGAACTAACGCGTTTGTTTTGATCGTAGGTTGTTAATTTACTTTTAACCGTTACCCCCTTAATCCATTCTTTGCTGTTGCCAACAATATAATCATCCAGGTACTTTACACGAAAATTTTGTACCTGATGTGTTTGCTGCATCGATAATTTTTTTTTAAGTGATACCGGGGTTGCAAACTTTGGAAAAGGGAAAGCATCTACAATGATTTTTTCATTCTGTTTAATTCCTTTTTGGTTGCTTACCTGTATTGTAAATGCAACACTGTCAGGATAAGAAAGCAATGGAAATTTAAAATGCCCGCTGCTATCGGTAGTAGTACTGGTAAACAGGTTTATTTGTTTGGTATTATACAAGGTTACAGTTCTGTTTGGCACAGGTTGATTTTTATTATTCAATACTTTTCCTTTTATATCGGTAATAGTACTGTCGCTGTCAAAATTTGTTTTGGCGGCAAGTTCAGATATGTTCTTATTAAAACTTCTGCCGGTATACCACTGTGGCTGAGTAAGTAAAAAATTGTCTGAAGAATTGCCCGCTACCCCCAGTTGGCTATAAGGATTGGTAGCTTGTCCCATGGGCTCTCCGGCAATAATATCGTCAGTTACAGATACTGAAAGGGCGGCAATTTGCGGGCCTGATAATGGGTCTTCTGTGGTAACAGTAAGCGTAACTTTATCACGGGCTTTGTAATTATCCTTATCCGTTTTTATTTCAACATCTTCTTTTTC
>JAYVZR010000444.1:0-3310 GCA_043783135.1 Ferruginibacter sp.
GTTTCTTTCAATTAGGGCGCAAATCGGAAGTTAATAAAAAAAAGGTAGCTTAAAAAATACAAGTTCAATCAAACCATGTTTTACTCATTTACTTTACTTTTGTAACACCCATTATATTAAGCAGTAAAACAATGTGGCTAACCAGGAAATATTTTACTGCCACCAAAACAATTATTCATGCAACAACCCAAGGGAAAACTTATTGCAATTGGCGGTGCCGAAGATAAAGGCACTGTAGCCGAAAAAGGGGAATTACAAAAAATTAGCAATCTTAATTTTATAGAGCTGGGCATTTTAAACCGTATTGTAACTGAAAGCGGTGGCCATGCTGCAAAAATAGAAGTGATTACCACTGCATCGATGATACCAAACGAAGTAGGAGAGAATTACTTAAATGCTTTTGGAAAAATTGGCTGTACTGATGTAAGTATCATGAATATCCGAAACCGTGCTGATGCCATAAACCCAGAATATATCGAAAGAATCCGCCATTGCGATGCCGTTATGTTTAGTGGCGGAAACCAGCTAAGGTTGTCAACCACTTTTGGTGGTACCCAACTGCTGCAATTGATATTACAACGTTACCATAACGAAAATGAATTTGTAGTTGCAGGTACCAGTGCGGGAGCTATGGCAATGAGTAATACCATGATTTATGAAGGCAATGCTACAAGGGCACATTTAAAGGGCGAGGTGAAAATAACCACCGGTCTTGGTTTTATGGACGATGTTGTTTTTGACAGTCATTTTGAAAAGCGTGGCCGCTTTGGTCGCCTGGCGCAGGTTGTAGCCACCAACCCATCCTGCATTGGTATTGGTTTGGGAGAAGATACCGGCATGCTTATCACCGAAGGAAATAAAATGGAAGCCATTGGAAGCGGTTGTGTCATCATCATTGATGGATATGATATCCGTTATAGCAATATTGCAGATATACCGGATGGCAGCCCTTACAGCATTGAAAACTTAAAAGTGCATGTATGTGAAAAAGGGAATGGTTACCTAGTAAATGAAAGAAAGTTTTTAGCTGAAGCAGTTGAAGGCGCCGTTATAAAAAAGCAGGTTTGGGTGGAATAAGAAAAATAATTTTTTTATAATTCTTTTATCCCATCACCACGAGATAATAATTTTTCTTACCTTTTTGTACCAGCAAATATTTTTCATTCAATAAACCGTTTGTGTTTATTATTGTTTCAATATTTTCTACTTTTATTTTATTGATACTTACGCCTCCGCCCTGTACCATTTTACGGGCTTCACCTTTGCTGGCAAATATTTTTGTATCCGCTAAAAAGCTTACCACATCTATACCAGCAGTTGCGATAACTTTTGAAAATTCAACGGTTGGCACAGCTTCCATCACCTGTAATAATTGTTCTTCATTTAACTGCTGCAATATTTCGGCAGTGTCATTGTTAAACAATATTTCAGCTGCTTTTACAGCAAAATCATAATTGGCCCTGCTATGTACAAAACAGGTAACTTCTTCTGCCAGTTTTTTTTGTAACAGCCGCTGGTGTTCATTTCCCTTATGCTGTTGCAGTAAAATTTCTATTGCTTCCTTTGGAAGCATCGTAAAAATTTTGATGTATTTTTCTGCATCCGCATCAGCTGCATTTAACCAAAACTGGTAAAACTGGTAGGGTGAAGTTTTGTTAGCATCCAGCCAGATATTACCTTTTTCTGTTTTACCAAACTTACCTCCATCTGCCTTGGTTATTAATGGGCAGGTAAAAGCAAAAGCTTCGCCACTGCTTTTTTTACGGATAATTTCTGTACCGGTAATAATATTGCCCCATTGGTCGCTGCCGCCCATTTGCAGCTTGCAGTTTTTATTTTTATTGAGCCAGTAAAAATCGTATCCCTGCACCAGTTGATAAGTGAATTCCGTAAAGCTCATGCCATTATCACCTTCCAGTCTTTTACGCACACTGTCCTTACTCATCATGTAATTAACAGTGATGTATTTGCCTATTTCTTTGATAAAATTTAAAAAAGTAAAATCTTTAAACCAATCGTAATTATTGGCCATTTCCGCCGCATTCGGATGGCTGGTATCAAAGTCTAAAAACTTTTCCAATTGTGCTTTTACACAAACTATATTATGATTCAGCACCTCTTCGCTCAGTAAATTTCTTTCCTCACTTTTTCCGCTTGGATCACCAACCATACCAGTAGCCCCACCAACCAGTGCAATAGGTTTATGCCCGGCTTTTTGTAAATGTTTTAATAATATAATGGGTACCAGGCTGCCAATATGTAAGCTATCGGCCGTGGGATCAAACCCAATATAACCGGTGGTGGTTTCTTTATTCAATTGCTCTTCTGTTCCGGGCATAATATCCTGTATCATGCCCCTCCATTGTAATTCCTGTATCAAATTTGTCATTAACCCTGTTTTAATATTTATCATTCAGCATGTAACCGAAAGTTTTGCAAAAGTGCTTAGAAAAATTGAAAAATTACGGAAGTTTATTTGAAGGAAAATATAGTGTCAAAATTAATCGGTAAACTACTACTTGCCATTTACACAATTACAAAGAGAATTTTACTTTAATAAAGCCGCTTTTTTAATATAAAAACACTCTTAATTACAAGTAATAATTTATTAATTGATCAGTGTTTTTTATATATCACTTTAATATTAATTATTTTTACCACAATAACCCCTTTTATCTGTTATAATTCAGCACAATTTACTTATAGCAAATACGTTTTAAAAGGTAAGTTTATAGATAAAGAAGCCTTTAAACGGAAACTAAATATTTTATGCGTTCAAAATTGTTTGTTTTTTTACTGTATATTATAGTATTTCCGATAGCTTCATTTAGTCAATTTAGAAAATATTCCAACGAATTTTTAAATATTGGTGCAGGCGCAAGAGGTTTGGGTATGGGTGGCGCACAGGTGGCTACAGTAAAAGATGGTACATCAGGTTATTGGAATCCTGCTGGCCTGGTGGGTGTTAAAGACCATTCCGAAATTAATTTAATGCATGCTGAGTATTTTGCCGGCATTGGTAAGTACGATTATGGCTCTGTTGCCATACCTATCCAGGATAATAAACGTACCATTGGTTTATCAATAATGCGTTTTGGTGTTGACGATATTCCTAATACACTATTTTTAGTTCAGCCAGATGGAAGTATTGATTACGGCAGCGTTACAAGTTTTTCATCGGCAGATTACGCAATGCTTTTTTCTTTTGCACAAAAAATTGTTGACCAGGATGACAAGCAGATGAGTTTTGGCGTTAATGCAAAGATGATTCATCGCCAGGTGGGTTCCTTTGCCAGTTCCTGGGGTTTTG
>JAYVZR010000445.1:0-3303 GCA_043783135.1 Ferruginibacter sp.
ATGCTTATAAACTTAATAAAATCAATAAGAAAATAATTATTAATTAAAATGAACAGCCTTTAGCTTTCAGCTTTTGGCTTTCAGCCTTCAGCTTTTAGCTTTCAGCCTAACTCCTATGCTTCTAACTCAACCTTCAACGCTTCTAAAAAAATATCCGCTTCTGTTTTTGTAATATTTAAGGCAGGCAACAACCTTATAACATTTGGCTTTGCTTCACCTGTAAATATTTTATGCTTAAATAATAAATTCTTTTTAACCTGGTTTAATTCTTCAGGTAATTCTATGCCTATCATTAAGCCCCGGCCCCTTACTTCTTTTATTTTCTGCAGCCTTTTTAATTCAGTAGTAAGATACTTTCCAATTGCTGCTGCATTTTCCATTAATGCATCTTTTTCAATAACTTCCAAAACTGCCAATGCTGCAGCACAAGCTAAATGATTACCTCCGAATGTAGTGCCCAACATAAAATGTTTGGGTTGAATTTTTGGCGAAATAGAAACACCTGCCACCGGAAACCCATTACCCATTCCTTTTGCCATGGTATAAATATCTGCGTTTACTCCGCTATAATCATGCGAATAAAATTTACCAGTCCTTCCATAACCGCACTGTATCGAATCGGCAATATAGACTGCATTGTACTCGTCGCAAAGGCTCCTTATTTTTTTCAGAAAACCATTAGATGCTACATTGATGCCGCCAACACCCTGGATACCTTCAATAATTACAGCTGAAATTTCATTTTCTTTAAATGTTTGTTCCAATGCAGCTTCATCATTGAAAGGGCAAAATATTACATTGTCTGTTTGGTTAACAGGCGCTACAATATTGGGATTATCAGTAACTGCAACTGCTAAAGAAGTGCGGCCGTGAAACGCTTTTTTAAAAGCAACAATTTTTTTTCGGCCATTGTAGAAAGAAGCCAGTTTCAAAGCATTCTCGTTTGCTTCGGCTCCTGAATTACAAAGAAATAACTGGTAGTTTTCTTTGCCTGAAACCTTACCTAATTTTTCGGCCAGTTCATTCTGCAAAGGAATTTTTATTGAGTTGGAATAGAAGCCTACTTTATGCAATTGGTTTTCTAAACGTTTAACATAATGTGGATGTGTATGGCCGATAGAAATAACAGCATGACCACCATAAAGGTCAACATATTTTTGCCCCTTATCATCCCAAACATACGAACCGGCAGCCCTGTCAATAACTATATCATTTAAAGGGTAAACATCAAAAAGCTTCATTGTAGTAATTTAAAAATTATTTGCCTTTAGTTTAAGGCCAACAGTTTCATCAAACCCAAATAGTAGATTCATATTCTGCAAAGCCTGTCCGCTGGCGCCTTTTAATAAATTATCAATGGCAGAATGCACCACTAATTTGTTACCGATTTTTTCTAACTGAATAATACATTTATTGGTATTAACAACCTGCTTTAAAAAGATAGGGGCTTTGCTTATTGTAACAAATGGTTGTTGCGCATAATAGCTTTCAATCAATGTTGTCAGCTCAGCAATGCCAAGATTGCATTTTAATGTAGAGCTGATAAAAATGCCCCTTGTAAAATCGCCCCGCCATGGAACAAAATTTATTTCAATGTCACCATTAGTTTGCAATTGTGATAATGATTGGCCTATTTCAGCAAGATGCTGATGTTCTAAAGTTTTGTAAGCCTGTATATTATTTGCACGCCAGCTAAAATGCGAAGTAGCACTTAATGCCTGCCCTGCACCTGTAGAGCCTGTGATACCAGTTGTGTATACTTCGTTTAATAAACCTGCTTTTGCCAACGGTAATAAACCTAACTGAATGGCTGTAGCAAAACAACCAGGGTTTGCAATATTTTTTGCAGCACTGATGGCTTCTTTATTCAATTCCGGAAGACCATAAATAAAAGTCCGGTTACCAATAACAGCCTTACTCATTAACCGAAAATCCTGGCTAAGGTCAATTATTTTTATTTTTTCAGGGATATTATTTGCTGCTAAAAATTTTGCAGCATCTCCATGCCCCACACATAAAAAAAGCACATCAATATCATTACTTAAAGTTGCGGTAAATACTAAATCAGTTTCTCCAATAAGGTCCGCATGAATTTTAGTAACGGGGTTACCAGCATTGCTGCTGCTAAGAATAAAACTGATTTCTACCTGCGGGTGATTTATCAGCAACCGAAGCAGTTCACCACCAGTATACCCGGCGCCGCCAACAATACCCGCTTTTATTTTATTTGCCATCATTGGCTTTTTTTACTTTGTGATAAATAGAAGTTTGGTTGCCGAATATTTTGCTGAACCCTCTCACATCCTCGCCCGTAAAACCGGTATTCATCTCGCCATATTTTCCAAATTTATCGCTCATCAAATCATGTTCAGATTCAATGCCGATTATTTGAAAACGATAGGGCTGCAATTGTACAAATACAGTACCCGTAACATTCTGCTGACTGCTTTCAAAATAGGCTTCAATATCCCTCATCACCGGATCCATTACCTGGCCCTCATGCAGCCAGTTACCATAAAATAATGCCAGCTGGTCTTTCCAGTTTAGCTGCCATTTTGTAAGTACATGCTTTTCCAAAGCATGGTGTGCTTTTAAAATAATCATAGGTGCTGCGGCTTCAAAACCAACTCGACCCTTAATGCCAATGATTGTATCGCCTACATGTATATCCCTGCCTACACCATATCCGCCGGCAATGGTTTGCAAATATTGAATAGCTTCTGTCGGGTGATTAAAATTTTTATCATTTACCGATTTTAATTCGCCTTTTATAAAACTTAATTGTACTTCTTCGTTACCTGTTTTTGTAACCTGCGTTGGCCATGCTTCTTCGGGCAAAATACCTTTACTTTTTAAAGTTTCTTTCCCCCCAACACTAGTTCCCCACAAACCTTTATTGATAGAGTAAACGGCTTTTTCAAAATTCATTTCTACACCTTTTTCCTTCAGGTAATTTATCTCCTGCTCACGGCTCAATTTTAAATCCCTTATCGGTGTAATAATTTCTACTCCTGGTATCAAAATATGAAATATCATATCAAAACGAACCTGGTCGTTTCCTGCACCGGTACTTCCATGTGCCACCCCATCTGCATTTAAAGCTTTGGCGTGTGCTGCAATATGCAATGCCTGGCTTAATCTTTCGGCACTTACGCTTAATGGGTAGGTATTATTTTTAAGGCAATTGCCAAACACCAAATATTTAACAATAGTATCGTAATAATCTTTTACCGCATCAACAGTTGTATGGGTTGTTACGCCAAGCTTGTAAGCGTGCGCTTCTATAGTTGCCAATTCTTCTGA
>JAYVZR010000446.1:0-8834 GCA_043783135.1 Ferruginibacter sp.
ATGATTTTTATAACTCAACTCATTTACATAAAAGAAGGGCAGGAGGCTATTTTTCATCAATTTGAAGACATTGCAATTCCGGCAATTTTAAAATATAACGGCCAACTTTTATTGCGGGTAAGGCCTGATGAAAAATCAATTATTGAAAAAAATATGGAACAGCCCTATGAAATTCATTTGGTAGAATTTGCAACAGAAAATGACTTTAAAAATTTTATGCTTGATAAAGAACGGAAACAATTCTTACACCTGAAAGAACAATCTATAAAATCTGCCATACTAATCAAAGGAACAAAACTTTAATTCTAAAAAAGCCTGTCTAATAATTCATCAGTTTTTCTACGCAGCTATCTAACCTGTTATAGGCCATAAAATTTTTCTCCAATTCAATATTAAAAGGAATGGGTGTATCCAGGCTCCCGCAACGCATGATAGGTGCATCCAGGTGTTCAAAACAATTTTCAGCAATCCAGGCAGCTATTTCACCGCCAATGCCGCCGGTTAAAGTATCTTCATGTAACAGTAATACTTTGCCTGTTGTTTCAACAGCGGTTTTTATTGCCTCATAATCCAATGGCAAAAGCGTACGCAGGTCTATAATATAAATAGAAATAGCAGCATGGTCTTTTGCATACTGCATGGCCCAATGAACACCAGCACCATAGGTGATGATTGTAAGGTCATCCCCGCTTTGCACAATATTTGCTTTACCAATTTCTATTTCATAATATTCTTCGGGTACCGGCCCGCTCACACTTCTGTACAAAGCCTTATGTTCAAAAAACAATACCGGGTTGGGGTCGTTAATGGCTGCAATCAATAACCCTTTAGCCTCCATTGGTGTTGACGGGTATACTACTTTTAAACCGGGGGTATGTGCAAACCAGGCTTCATTGCTTTGGCTATGGAAAGGCCCTGCGCCTACACCACCGCCTGTTGGCATACGAATAACCACATCAGCATTCTGGCCCCAGCGATAATGGATTTTTGCAAGGTTATTAATAATCTGATTAAACCCTACCGTAACAAAATCTGCAAACTGCATTTCCATCATGGCTTTGTATCCTTCAAGCGATAAACCAAGGGTAATACCCACAATAGCACTTTCGCAAATAGGAGTATTACGTACTCTTTGTTTGCCAAACGCTTCTAAAAAACCTTCTGTCATTTTAAAGGCCCCGCCATATTCTGCAATATCCTGCCCCATTAAAATAAGGTTTGGATGATGCTGCATAGATTGAAACAAGCCATCCCTGATGCCATCAATAAAACGTTTTTCAGGATATGATGCAGCGGGTAACTGATTGAATAAAAAAGGTGTTTGCAGCCGGGGGGCATATACGTCTTCCAACTCTTCTTCATTGTCAGGTATAATTTGTGGAGACTCATAACCGGTTCTTAATTCCGACTCAATATAATCTTTAAACGCGTTGCGTATATCCGTAACAGTTTGTTCAGTAATTACAGCCTGCTCAATTAAATAGTTTTCAAAATTTTTGATCGGGTCTTTTTGTTGCCATAGCTCAAATAAATGTGGGGGTACATATTTTGTACCGCTGGCTTCTTCGTGCCCACGCATTCTAAAAGTCATGCACTCAACTAAATAAGGCTTTTGGTTTTTTATACAATAATCCCTTACGCCCAAAATGGTATCATACACTTCAAGAATATTGTTGCCATCTATCTGTATCCCTTCCATTCCATAACCCCTGGCACGCTCTGCCAGGCTAAAGCAGCGGTACTGTTCATTAACCGGCGTACTTAAACCATAGCCATTGTTTTCAATAATAAAAATTACCGGCAGGTCCCACACCGCGGCCACATTTAATGCTTCGTGAAAATCTCCCTCACTGGTACCACCATCGCCTGTAAATGCTACAGCAACTTTATTTTTTTCACTTAGCTGATAAGCCAATGCTACTCCATCTGCAACAGCCATTTGAGGACCCAGATGAGAAATCATGCCGCAAATATAATATTCGTTACTGCCGAAATGAAAACTTCTTTCACGTCCTTTGCTATAGCCATCTTTACTACCCTGCCATTGCTTAAACAATTTATGTAAAGGCATATTTCGTGAAGTGAAAACTCCCAAATTCCGGTGCAGGGGCATTATCCATTCATCTGGCTCCAACGCCATAGTAACACCAACACTGATAGCTTCCTGCCCTATGCCACTAAACCATTTGGAAATCTTTCCCTGCCGCAACAATACCAGCATCTTTTCTTCAATCAATCTTGGCAGCAACAAGTTTTTATAAAGATTGACAAGGTCTTCGTCGGAATAATTTTTTCTATTAAAATGCATACCCGGTTTTTACAATTTTCAGAATGTGAAGTTAATGGATGTTATTGAGCGTACAAACCACTTTATACATACCAATAACACGAATTTTTAAAAAACGAACCTGCCTTTGCCGGCAGGCAGGTTACACGAATTAAGCAAAAAAATAGATATAAGAATGCTTTTCAGTTATAGTTTGGATTAGTATAGGGATTGATGTAGCTACCTTGCTACTGATTAACTTTTCTGTTATCCGGAAATGCCCGTTTGTGTATAAATGAATTAAAGAAAGACAGTAAAATGCTGAACAACATGGCATGCCAAAAACTATCTACCTTAAAGCCATGCACAAAGTGGGCATCAATTAAAATAATACAGGCGTTTATTACAAAAAGAAAAAGGCCCAATGTAAGGATAGTTGCCGGAAGCGTAAATAAAATGAGTAAGGGTTTTACAATAGCATCTAACACTGCCAATACTAAAGCCACAATAACTGCTGTAACTATATTGTTGTTTACAATTTCAACGCCGGGTAATATGGCAGCCAGTATAAAAACATTTACAGTAGTGATGAGTATCTTATATAAAAAATTCATGTAATTGCTTTACCCTATCCTTTAATGGCGACAGGTTTTTATTTTTTAGTTTTATAAAATGCAGCGCAGTTATGAATGTACTTACTATCTTTTTAAATTACAACTAATTCGTAAAAATCTTCTGGCTGTAAATATTTATTTGCCAGTTCTTTTAATTCTTCTGCCGGAATGGTTTTTATCATATTAACTGAGTCGTAAAAATATTTTTCTTCTAAATTGTTTAGAATAATATTTTTCCAGCGGCCAATGATGTGGAAGGGCCCGTCAAGGTCGCCCAGGATATTTCCGATTAAATAATTGCGTACTAATAATAATTCTTCTTCGTCTACCAATTCTTCTCTCAGTACTTTCATTTCTTTATAAATCTCTTCTACCGTTGCTTCGGCAACATCTTTACCAGCCTCGGTACTAATCAATAAAGCAGTATCCTGAAAATGGCTTTGCACATAACTATGTATGCCATAAGTATACCCTTTATCTTCCCTGATATTGTCCATTAACCTGGAGCCAAAGTAACCGCCAAAAAGAGTATTAAGCACCATCATCTTTATAAAATCGGGATGTAACCGGTTAGGAAATGGCCTGGCAATTCTGATTGCTCCCTGCACACCATTTGGATCGTTGGCAACACGGTATTTTTTTATTTCGGCAGGAGTTACAGTATTTATTATTTGTGGCTTGCCGGGTTTTATCGCCAGTTTGCCAAATTGTTTATTGATTGTTTTAAATAAATCGGCGGGTAATTTTCCGGCAACAAAAATTACACAATGGCCATTTAAATAGTATTGCTGAAAATGGTCCTTCAGCTGGCTTGTTGTTAATGCATCAAAATCTTCGGCAACAATGTATTTACCATATGGATGTTGTTTGCCAAATAAATAAGCATCAATTAAACGGTTTGCAACAAAATCGCATTTTTGTAAACTAACAGACAATTTTTGTTTACTGTTTTGTTTGTAAATAGCTAATTCATCTTCCAGAAAAACTGAATCGGTAATCATTTCCTTTATAACAGGAAGCAATACTGATAAATGTTTTGATAAAGTATGTAACGATATGGAGGCCGTTTCATTTTGACAGCTCCTGTTGCAATAGGCGCCATGATATTCAAAATGTTCATTTATTTCGAAAGCAGTTTTTGATGAAGTGCCATTCTTTAACATATAATTGGTGGCAGCAGCAACTGCATTGCTTTTTTCGAAGCTATTGCCTGCATAAAATACCATTTCCATTTGCAATACATCCTGTGCGCCTGCATTAATTGCGTATACTTCCACTCCATTATCCAACACAAGTTTTTCGTAGGGTTTTAAATGAAGGTTAAATTCTATGGCGTCCTTTATATGTGGCGCTTTTGTTCTGTTTAGCATGTAATTTTCTACTTTTAGCATCTCTTAAAACAGGTTTTTCTTATTTAGTTATTGGAATAATAATAAAGTGTATTGCAATTATTATCATTAAAAATTGCTTTACTTTCTTTCAGCAATTCGGCTGTAGTAACAGCCTGGTATTTCGACAGCTCTGTATTTATCAGTTCTGCATCGCCCAATAATTCGTACATGGCAAGGTTAGTGGCCCTGCTCATTACACTCATATCTTCAAAAGCCAGCATGCTTTCTGTTTTGTTTTTTACTTTTTGTAACTCCTTTTCGGTAATGCCGTTTTGCAGTAATGTATCAATTTCATTCATAATAGCAGCCTCTGCATCTTTCATTGTTACACCTTTTACCAATTTGCCTTCAATAGTCAGCAAACCTGCATCAGTACTGCCTGAGTGCGAACATTCAATATTGCTAAACAGTTGCTTTTCTTTTACCAATGCCTGAAATAAACGGGATGAACCGCCACCACTTAAAATTTCAGTAATAAGGTCGGTTACATAATAGCGCTCATCTAAACGGGAACAGATATGCCATGATTTATAGAGCGCATCTATTGGCACGTTGGCTTTTATTTCTACTGACCTGGGCGCAGTTTGTGCAGGCTCTACAGGTATGTTACGCTGGTATTTTGTACCTGGTGGAATTGGGCCAAACCATTTTTCTGCCAGTGTTTTAATATCGGCAGTGGTTACATTACCTGCCACCACCAATATTGCATTGATGGGTGTATAATGCTTGTGGAAAAAATCTTTTACATCCTGTAAGGTAGCATCTTCCACATGTTTCAATTCCTTACCAATGGTCATCCAGCGATAGGGATGTTTACTATAAGCCAGTGCCCGCATTTTATGCCAAACATCACCATAAGGCTTATTGATATAATGTTCTTTAAATTCTTCGCATACTACTTTTCGCTGCACTTCCAGGCTTTTTTTATCAAAAGCAAGATTTAGCATGCGGTCACTTTCAAGCCAAAAAGCTGTTTCAATATTTTCTGCCGGCAACTGGCAATAATAATTGGTAAGGTCGTTGGTGGTAAAGGCATTGTTTTCGCCACCTGCCACCTGCAATGGTTCATCATACAGGGGAATGTTAATGCTGCCGCCAAACATCAAATGTTCAAACAAATGCGCAAACCCTGTCTTATCGGGGCTTTCGTCTCTTGCTCCTACATCATAAATAACATTAACAACTGCCATCGGGGTACTTTCATCCTGGTGTACCAATACCCTTAACCCGTTATCAAGGGTAAACTTTTCATACTGAATCATGGGTAAAGTTAAGTAGAGTTGCAATAAAGTATTGCTATAAAATACTTTTTGGTTGTATATACAACTGTATTAATATACCATTGCGTCTTATTATAATCTGGATTTTTTTTGTTTCAGACTGTAAAATGTCTTTGTATTTTATGATATTATTGCTAAAGTTATTATTAACTGCTACTATAATATCATCTTTTAAAATACCTGCTTTTTCTGCAGGTGAACCTGGAACAACATCATCTACCAAAATGACACCATTAACAAAATAGGCAGCTAAACCAGTATAGGCATAATCAAATTCATCTGTAAAATGGCTGTTAGGTAATAAATTAATTTCTCTTCTGGGATAATTGATGATCATATTAAAGCGTCTTAGTAAATCTATACCTAATAAGCCCCCTACATTTGGATAGGAGGTTACATTATATTCATCTTTGTACAGGTAAGTGGGTACATTCCTGAATTTGTAACGGCCAACCTGCACCATTTTAAGAACAGTCAACCGCATTTGAAGTTTACCTCCCATTCCTTCCGCCTGAGTTAACAAAGGCTTGCGTTTTGGCATTACTATGCCGCTATCATCTGCAAATTGGTCACTCATTAAAAAACACAGCCCTGCACCGGTATCAAAATAAAAATTAAAGTCCATCTTTCTTCTGTCTTTAATTTGAACATTTTGAATAGGTAAGGTGGTAAAAACAGGGTGCAGCGTTGTGCTGCTTTTAGGATAAGCCATTTCGCCGGGACTATACACTTCAATAAATGTACTATCAAAATTTATTTTTACTATATAACGCCTGAAAAAGCTATATCCAATGATGCCGTCAATTTTTTCTCCATAAACACTGGTTAACACATCATAATCGTTTACATGAAAATTTAAAGCATTAATGGTTAATCCGGGCAAATGCATGGTTTGGTTAAATGCAAAACTAACTTTATGGCTGTTGCCCATACCAGTAATAACAGTATCAGAAGGCCTGTTGGGGATTTTAAATTCTGTACAGGTAGTTGAATCAAGGGAAATTCCACCACTACCAGTATCCAATACAAAATTGAGTGAATCTGGAATGTCATTCAACAACGCTTTTATAACCATCACCCCTCCACTATATTGTACAAATGGAAACCTGGTAATAAATTTTGCCTGTGGCTGAGGAGTCAATATTTCCTGCCCATAACAGTGATTACAAAAAATTACAATTATTAATAAAGGGATAATTTTTTTCATGCACCAGGTGTTTATCACTGAGATTGATATAGTGATGTCATCTTGCAATTTTTTATTTACAAATGCTGCAATATGTAGAATTAATATCGCAAAAGATGGGCAACGAAACGTTAGCAAGTTATAATTATTTTGGTAGTATCTAAATATACAACCTAATGAGTGTAATTTTGTTACTAATTATTCAAACGGTTTTATGGAATTGAACAACTTATATAAAAAAGCGCTGAACTTTGAATTTCTAACGGTAGCAGAAGGAGTTTATTTATTTGAAAATGCGCCGCTTGCCGAATTAATGTTTATAGCCAATGAATTAAGGATAAAACAGGTGCCACATGGTAAAGTAACCTGGATAATTGATAGAAATGTTAACACCACCAACGTTTGCATTGCCAATTGTAAATTTTGTAACTTTTACCGCATACCGGGCCATGCAGATGCTTACATTACTGATATTGAAACCTACAAAAGAAAAATTGATGAAACAATCCGTTATGGCGGTGAACAGTTATTGTTACAGGGTGGCCATCACCCTGGCCTGGGCCTTAGTTATTATGTACAGCTTTTTAAAGAATTAAAAAGCCTTTACCCTAATCTTAAACTGCATACCCTTGGCCCGCCGGAAGTAGCTCATATTACCAAACTCGAAAAAAGTACTCACCGCGAAGTACTGGTTGCATTGAAAAAAGCTGGCCTTGATAGTTTACCCGGGCCCGGTGCCGAAATTTTAACGGACAGGGTCAGGAGGCTTATAAGCAAAGGAAAATGTGGCAGCCAGGAATGGCTTGATATAATGCACGAAGCACATAAATTAAATATTACTACAAGTGCTACCATGATGTTTGGCCACGTAGAAACTATTACAGAACGCTTTGAACATTTAGCTAAACTAAGGGAAGTACAAAGCCGCAAACCAGAAAATGCTAAAGGCTTTATTGCATTTATTCCATGGACCTTTCAGGACGTAGATACTTTATTGGCAAAAATACGCGGCGTACATAATTTAACTACGGCTGAAGAATATATCCGCATGATTGCCATGAGCAGGATAATGCTGCCAAATGTAAAAAACATACAGGCAAGCTGGCTTACGGTTGGTAAAAAAACCGCACAACTTTGCTTAAATGCAGGTGCCAACGATTTTGGCAGCATCATGATTGAAGAAAATGTGGTTAGCGCTGCCGGAGCCCCACACCGGTTTACTAGTAAGGGTATACAGGAAGCCATCAGGGAAGCTGGCTTTGAACCTCACCTACGAAACCAACAATATGAGTTTAGAAAAATGCCTGTAGTAATGGAAGAGCAGGTTATTGGTTATTAAATAAAAATGATGGTTTGTATCTTGATATTTTTTGTGGGTGATTTAGCAAAGCCTGTATTACTTTTAATGGATTTATGATATTCTTCTACGCCCAACCATTTTTTGTAAATTGTAGTTATGGGGTCATACAATAAATTTTTCGGCCAACCGCCAAACCCAAGCTATTCCGATTAACGGTATAATTGGCGCTTATACTACACGTTTTTGCAATGCAGTTGAAGCCCCTCTTCAATCAAACGGTGGTGTTAGTAGATGGAAATGGTGGTGTTTATACAATTTAATTTGTACAATTAAAAAGGTTCAAAAGCGTTTATGGAGTTATTGTCAACATTGTATAAAAGTCAGTCTTTTCTTTTGTTAGTTTTTGTTGTAGCATTTTTTTGCAATTGCAACACTGAGAAGGAGAATATTATTGTAACTGGAGATGTGGAAGGTATTAAAAATGGAAAGATATTTATAACTGATTCCTATTATTGGCAAAATAAAATCGTAGATTCCGCAAAAGTTAACGGTGGACATTTTACATTTGATTTAAAACCTAAAAAGAATTTTGAACCTTTTCTAGTTGCCCTAATTTATTTAGATTATAGCAACAGGCCTCAGCGCCTCATTTTGCAAGGGCCTTCCCATAAAGGTGGTGTTTGCGGAGGCCAAAAACAGCGAATACTTATTGCTAGAGCAATTTGAAAGACCCCGTATTACTTTTTTTTGACGAGGCGACAAATTCATTAGACGTTTACAATGAATCGGACATATTA
>JAYVZR010000447.1:0-3277 GCA_043783135.1 Ferruginibacter sp.
GTTATGATCGTAAGACTGTAATTTTATTCTGATTCGTTGTGACATATTTAAAGAACTTTAAACTTTCGTTTTTTAATTTGGAGTGCAAAGGTAAGGGGATGATTTGAAATAGCAAAGGGGAAGTGAAAGTTTTTTGAATATTTTTTTTAGGGCAGCTAGGTAGTTTAAAAATTCAAATGCTGATACAATTTTAATTCTAACTAATTGATTATTAAAGCAAACACAATTGCTAATAACTTAGACGTGATATTTATTTTGAAAAAATAAGGGGCATCGAAAGTTAAAACTATTTTGCAAAAACAACCTGCTCCTCCTGTAGCAATGGTAAACTTTTAAATCGCATAATAATGTTGGCTACTGTTACCACATCTTTTTGGCAGTAGGTTGCTATACGTTCCAGGTTATTTTCTTCCCAATATACCCTGCCCACCATGCTTCCATCAATATCGTCTTTTGGCGAAGGGATATTTAAAGCTGCCGCTAGTAATTTTAAGGAGGTATAATTTTTATAATCGCCAAAACGCCAGTATTGAAAAGTGTCTACCATATTGGTTTCCCAGGGTTTCATATTCTGAAAATCGAGGTATGGAGGAATGGCTATTCCGTTAATCAATAACCGACGGCATAAAAAAGGAATATCAAACTCTTTTATATTATGGCCGGTAAAGCACCAGTGGTTATGTGCCGCCTCTAACTGATTAATAGTAGAAATGAAATTCTGAAGCAACTCCTTTTCATTATGACCAAAAATTGATTTTACCCTGAACTGGTATTCATTTTTCTCATTTTTAAAATACCCCATGCTTATACAAACAACTTTGGCAAACTCTGCCATCACTCCCGCTCTTTGTGGATAATATTCTTCAACACTGACATCTTCCGGTACTGTTCGTTTTACTTTTTCTTCCCAAAGATGTTGCCAATCATCAGTTAAGGAACTATAGTGTTGTTGGGAAGAAACGGTCTCAATATCAATAATAAGGAAATTTTCAAGGGGCATTTTTGCTATCATACATTATCGGTTAATAGTTAAAAGTAAAAAAAGCATTGCTTAAATGCAAGCCTCCTTTTCATTTAATTAAATTTTATGAATAATACCTCCGTAAATATTTTTTGGGTATTAGTTTAAGAAAATTACATGCCCCAAAATACATTATTGTTTAATTAGCCTCATGGCCTGCCCTCCACCCGAAGCAAGTTGAAGCGTAATTATATCCGCATTGGTTAAGGTTTGCACAATGATTGATACATTGTTAGGGTTCTCTGCTGCATCTGTTGCATCACTATATATTTCCGCTGTATATTTCCCTGGTGGTAAAAAGTTAAGTGGCAATTGTATTGACTTTGCTTTTGTACTATTAATAGTTCCAATAAACCAATCCTGTCCTTTTCTTCGGGCAATGGTAACATATTCATGTACCTGCGCCTCGGGCACAATGGTTTCATCCCAGGAAGTAGGCACATCTTCAATAAACTTAAAACCAGGCTGGCCTTCGTATGCAGCAGGATAATCACACACCATAGCAAGATAACTTTCCAGTACAACATACATCGCAAGCATATGGCATCGGGTACCAATCATCAATGGACGGCTTTGTTGTGTTTTAAATTTTGCCGGTGGTACTGCTCTAAAACCACCCAAGTGATAGTCTGTAGCTCCGGCTAACAATCTTGTGAAAGGCATATTGATGTCGTGATCCGGGCTAAGGCCTATTTCATTCCATTTATTGTTTTCGTAATTATAAGTCCCTTCTCTTGTAAATTCATTTGGAAATGTTCGGTGCAGACCGGTTGGTTTAAATGCCCCATGAAATTGCATATGAAGTTTATGCTTTGCCGCACAACGCAATACTTCTTCATAAATATTCACCATTTCCTGGTCATCCCTATCCATAAAATCCATCATCAATCCTGAAAGGCCCCAATTTTCAAATTGAGTAAAGCTGGCTTCTAGTTTAGGATACAATGCTTTCCAATGCACCCACACACGTACACTTACTCCCCTTGATCTTGCATAATCACAAACTTCTTTCATATCCAGTGTGGAAACTGTTTTTGCAGGATCCGCAGCCGGCCCTGGAGAAAACCCGGGTCCGTCATTTACATACCATTCGTGCTGCCCATATTCCACTACTGAATGATATTCAATTTTATGATTGGCACAGAAGTCTATATAATATTTATTGGTTTCAAAATTATTACCTCCCGGAAAAGTTGTATCAGGAACAATACTGCCATTCCACCAGGGGAAAGTACTTTTGCCGGGCTTTATCCAGGATACATCTTTTATCTCATTTGGCTCGCAAAGATTGGTGAGGATGTTTGATTCAATCAATGCCCCCACTCTGTCGCTGATCATCATTACCCTCCATGGAGTATGGTGAGGTAAAATGGCTTTTACTTTAATAGCTGTTTGGTCTGGCAGCGGCGAAAGCACAGTTGTTAAAACTCCATTTTTCTTTGCCAGGTACATGCCGGCGTAATTACGCAGGTTGGCTTCTGTAATGGCCATGTAAATATTGCCGGGGTATTGAAATAAGGAAGGGAGGTCCATCAAAGTGTCTGGTTTAATTTCACTTAGCAGCAATGAATCATAAAATCCTTCATGAGAAGTGGTATAATTTTCCCTGAAAAGTGTCAGCACTTTGGGATTTTGTGCCAGGTTAAACGTACTGTTCTCTTCAGTTAATACATATGAAGACCAATTTTCCTGGGCTGGAAATTCATATCTAAAAGCTACCCCATCATTAAAAGCCCTTACCACAAAATTTACCTGCTTTTTATCATTACCATTTATTCGTATAAGCGGTATAGTTAGTTTCTGATAAAAACTATGAACTGTTTTAGTTTTTCCAACTACAAGATCATAAGTCTCATTACCGGTTTTAAATATTGGTTTACCCGCAACAAGATTACCAGCAAAATTTCCATCTTCTTTAAAACTTAACCCAAGCGTTGATTTTTCAACCAGCTTTTTACCCTTATATATTACTTCATATATAGGTGAATTCTTTGTGAGCTGGAATGAGAAAACGATATTATGGTCAGGAGATTGAAGAGTAATGGTCCTTTGCGCAAATATATTTCCGGCATTGATCATTAAAAAAAACAGGCAGAAAATTTTGATACTGTTCATAGACAAGTTTTTGTTTAATTTTTTTTAATAGCAACTCTAATTTACTGTAACTATTCAGTCCTAAAATTACTCGGTCTCTTTCGATTTTTTGGTTTTACGTTTTATTTTTTTTGTTATATCGTCTGCATATGGCACTGTTTT
>JAYVZR010000448.1:0-22007 GCA_043783135.1 Ferruginibacter sp.
TTCACAATCGAAACCTGAGCCTAAAATATTCTTTCCTAAAAAACCATTTTGCTTTGCTTCGGCAATAGCGTTTTCTAAAATATCTGTTATCCATGCATACTCGCCACGGATATAAATATAACTTGTGTTACTGCCCAATGCAAAGGAAGAGGCAATCATTCCTTCTATTAACAGGTGTGGAATAAATTCCATCAAATATCTGTCTTTGAAAGTGCCGGGTTCACTTTCATCTGCATTACAAACAAGATAACGTGCAACACCTTCCGGCTTGGCCAAAAAACTCCATTTCATTCCCGTAGGAAAACCTGCACCTCCACGTCCACGCAGTCCACTTTTTTTAACCTCTTCCACAATATCAGCCGGAGTCATTTTTAATGCCTTCTCTACACTTCGGTAACCACCTTCACGGCGATATACTTCGTAGGTTCTTATGCCCGGAACATTTACTTTATCTAATAATAGTTTTTTTGCCATAAAGCCTTTCTCCTTAAAAGAAATTTGATTATGTTTTATTATTCTGTTGAATTTCTAACTTCCTCTACCTCTGCTTTGTTATATAATTTTTATTGCGCTTTTACTGCCTGTCTTGCAAACAATACCCATCTATTGCTTTTCTTTATCCATACTTCCAAAACTCTTAACCGAAAATTGGTACTCGTTCCTTTTAATGTGGCCGCAACCTGGGCCACAAAACGCACATTAGCCATTGTTCCGTTTGTAGTAATTGTTATACTATCTTCTTTATAATCCTGGTAACTGATATAGCCTGTTTCAAGGTCTTTTATCATATCAGTTTTTGTTTCCACCCACCCATTGCTGTGCCCGTAACTTAATGCTTTATCGGTTTGCTGATTTATAGAAACAGTATTTTTATTTACTAATGCCTGGTGAAATTCTTTTACAGTTGCTGTTAATTTTTCTTCGTCACTGGTTTGTGCAAAGCCAGCCATTGAAGCAGCAAAAAATAATATCGTTAATAAATATTTCATATTTTTAATTTAGCCATTAACATCCGCATAGGATGCAATGTTCTTGTAAAAGGATTTAATACCAAACCTAAAGATTCTAAAGTAGTTGCTCCCAAAAGTGGTTCATCGCCTTCTTCTCCATACACAACCGGGGCAGGGCCACCTTCCCCTTCATACTCAAAATAAGCACTGCAGGCTTTTCTTTTTAAAGTAGTTCCGTCAGCCAGAGAAAAACTCATTTCTTTATAGGGCTCAATATCTAATTGATCTAAAATTTTCCCCGGTACCAAACTATATATCGCTCCACTATCAACCAAAAAATTAACCTCTGCAACTTTTTCAGATTTGCGGTGCTCCCTTACTTTTAATATGGCATTGGTTATTCCCAATTATTTATTTGTTTCTTTATCATGATTAAACATCCAGTTTATACCAAACTTATCTGTTAGCATTCCAAACCTTGCACCCCAAAAAGTATCCTGCAATTCCATCGTTATTTTAGCGCCATCAGATAATGCTGCAAATGTTTTATCGATTGATTCTATATCAGTAAAATTTAAAGAAAGACTAATATTACTTCCATTAGTTACTGATTTATCAGGCGGGCAATCACTTACCATAAACGTTAGTTTATCTGCCTGGAAAGTCGCATGCATAATTTTATCTTTCATTTCATCTGTTGATGGCATGGGTGACTCTCCAAAAGTCTGCTGATAAAGAATTTTTCCTTCAAGTGCCTTTGAATAAAATGCCATTGCTTCCGCAGCATTGCCATTAAAAGTAAGATATGGTACAATTGCTTCCATAATCAGTTATTTATTAGTTATTTATTGCCGCTTTATTCCTGCACTCCTCAACAATATTATCTATTTTTTCTTTAGTTAAATGTTCCCTGTAAGTTTTTCCTAACTGCATCATCGGGGCGTAACCGCAAGCCCCAAGGCATTCAACTGTTTTTAATGTAAACATACCATCGGTTGTTGTTTCGCCCGCACCAATATTTAGCTTTTGTTTTATATAATCAATTATCTGATCGCTGCCATTTAGCATGCATGGGCCAGTTTGACAAACTTCAAATATATACTTGCCAACCGGTTTTAAATTATACATGCTATAAAAGCTGGCCACTTCGTACACTTCAATAGGTTCAATCGCCAACAAGGTTGCTACATAATCCATTACTGGTGTATCAAGCCAGCCGCCAAACTGATCCTGTGCCAGGTGTAATACCGGAAGCAAGGCGCTTTTTTGTTTGCCCTTGGGATAGCGGGCAATAATTTGCTCCACTTCCTTTAATTTAATTTCTGAAAAACTGATCATCAATTCTATTTTATTAAATACGCTGCTGGTATTTTATTATTTTCTGTTTCGTTATCAAAACTCCAGGAGGTTATCCAAAACCTTGTTCCGTCAAAATATAATTCTATACTATTTATCCCTCTTTCAATAACCTGCCCTGTAATAATTTTTTTAGATTCATAAGTACTCCATACATGATAAATGGCACCAAAGTTTTCAGTTTTTCTGCCGATTTCATTTTCGTAAAAACCTTCCTTTTCAAGTACTGCATCTACTAGCTGGTGATACTTTTTTAAGGATACTAAATTCATTTTAAACTTACCATCCTTATCTTTTCCCGGCAACCCTACCAATGCATTTGGAGAATGAAGCATGCTATCCCGTTGATAACTTATTTTTTCTCCGATTTTTACAGATACTACTTCGTAATACGCTTTTATTATTCCATCCAATGTGCCAACCTCATCGCCAAAAGATGTTTTTTGCTGAGCCGATACCATTGCCTGGATAATAAATATTGCAACCAATAAAAGAACAGTACCTGGCTTCATCATTAAAATTATTTATGCATCCAACTCCCCGGCAATTAAATTCAAACTACTCATGGTTATTACAGCATCGCTTAACATACCGCCTTTTATCAATTCTTCAAAAGCCTGGTAATAAATAAAACACGGCCTTCTAAAGTGAAGACGATATGGTGTTCTTCCGCCATCACTGATAAGGTAAAAACCAAGTTCACCGTTACCTGCTTCTACAGAACTATACAACTCACCAGCCGGAATATCAGTTTCGCCCATTATTATTTTAAAATGGTAAATCAATGCTTCCATTTTTGTATATACATCTTTCTTTTCGGGTAAATAGTATGCAGGGGTATCTGCATGAAATACTTCGGCATCAGTGCCTTTAAATTCCTTTACTTTTTCATACGCCTGGTTTATCAAACTAAGGCTTTGCCACATTTCTTCATTGCGCACTAAAAAACGATCGTAACAATCGCCCGTTTTACCAACCGGAATACTAAATTCAAACTCATCATAAGAACTATAGGGAGTATGAAAACGAACATCATAATCAACACCTGCAGCTCTTAAATTAGGGCCCGTAAATCCATAGTTCAAAGCTCTTTCGGCGCTAATAGCACCACAACCAATGGTACGTTCCATAAAAATACGGTTGCGGTTAAAAAGCTTTTCAAACTCTTTTAACTGCTTTGGATATTCCGTTAAAAATTTATCTAATTTTTCAAATGCGGTGTTGGTAAAATTTCTTTCAAAACCACCTATGCGTCCAATATTGGTAGTAAGCCGTGATCCGCAAACCTCTTCGTATATCTCGTAAATTAATTCCCTGAACTGCATCAGGTATAAAAATCCTGAGAAAGCGCCACTATCAACACCTACTATAGAGTTACAGATAAGGTGATCGGAAATTCTGGATAATTCCATGATGATGATGCGCAAATAATCAACTCGTTTTGGAAGTGTTATACCCAACAATCTTTCGCAGGTAATATGCCAACCCATATTGTTGATAGGAGAAGAACAATAATTTAACCTGTCTGTGATGGGTGTTATCTGGTATAGCGGTCGACGTTCTGCAAGTTTCTCAAAAGCCCGGTGAATATAACCCACTGTAGAAGTTGATTTCATTACCCTTTCCCCATCCAGCTCCAGAATATTTTGAAACACACCATGGGTAGCTGGGTGAGTTGGCCCCAGGTTGAGTGTGGTAGTTAATTTTTCGATACTTCCTTCCGGTAATAAAATGTGATCACTCATACCCTACCCTCAATGGGCTATTTTTTTATTAACATAATTTCGTTACCAATATTTGTCCTACACTTATTTCTTTATGCGCTCTGTTTGCTGTTTTCAAAACCAGCACCACCTCTACCAAACATTTCATCATCCTTATCAACCCTGGTTTGATCTTCTAATGGAAATTCTTTTCTCATGGGAAAATAATCCATTTCATCTACATTTAATATTCTTATTAAATTAGGATGGCCGAGAAAATTAACCCCGAAGAAATCGTAGGTTTCTCTTTCCATAAAATTAGCAGAAGAATATAAAGCAGTAGCACTGTATACATCTGGCGAAGCAATATCTGTAAATACCTTAAAACGAATACGGATATTATCTGTCATGTTATGAAGATGGTACACAACAGCCAGTTCTGCCCCTTTATTATCAGGATAATTTACTGCCTGCAAATCTGTCAGGAATTGAAATTTTAGTTCAGCATCATCGTATAAAAACTGAAGAATTTTTAAATTAAGCTCTTTAGGGGCTGTAAATGTCAACATCCCATAAGGTTGTACCCAATCCGTTAGCTGGTCGCCAAATTTATCAGTAAGTTTTTTTTGTATCAGTTCGTTTGTTAAGGACATGTAGCTTTTAGCTTAGGCATTTATAGTAATTACTAACTTATAAAAATTAGTCATTGTATTATTTATTGAATTCCATAACTCTCCAACAGGTCTTTATATTTTTCACCTGTTCTTCTACGCAAACTTTCCTGGCCAATCAATTCCTGTATTTTTAAAAACCCATCTAAAATAGCTTCCGGTCTTGGTGGACAGCCCGGCACGTAAACATCAACCGGTATTATCTGGTCAATTCCCTGTAAAACAGAATAGGTATCAAAAATACCTCCGCTACAGGCACAGGCACCAACAGATAAAACCCAGCGTGGTTCTGCCATTTGCAGATAAACCTGGCGCAAAACCGGACCCATTTTTTTGGAGATGGTACCCATTACCATTAAAAGGTCGCACTGGCGTGGAGAAAAACTCATACGTTCTGCACCAAACCTTGCAATATCGTAATGGCTGGCAGCAGTTGCCATAAATTCTATACCACAACAGGAAGTGGCAAATGGTAAGGGCCATATAGAATTTTTACGGGCAAGACCAACTACTTTTTCCAAAGAAGTAGCCATAAAGCCATCGCCCATTACACCTGCTGGTGGCTCTACAGTTTTTAATTTTGTATTATATTGTACAGGACGAGACATAATAAATTAATTTGAAATTTAAAACTCACACATTAAGGTTGAAACAATATTCAGTAACAATTGTTGAAATTCCTCATTCTACAATTTAAGAATTTTCATATTGTTAATCTTCCCAATCTAATGCCCCTTTTTTAATAATGTAAATAAATCCAGCTATAAATAATCCTACAAAAGTTACTACAGCGGCAAAGCCATTCCACCCCAAAGACCTGAAATTTACCGCATATGGATAAAAGAAAATAACTTCCACATCAAACAATACAAATAAAATAGCCACTAAAAAGTATTTAATGGCCATTGGCTGCCGGGCATTTCCTTTAATTTCTATACCGCTTTCAAAATTCTGAAGCTTATCGGATGTATTTCTTTTTGGCCCAAAATAATGGGTAAGCCCCATCATTGTTGCAATAAACCCAATAGCAAATATCAATTGTATCCCTATTGGTAAATAGTTTGCGGCGTTATCAATATTATTGGCTTGAAGAATAAAGAATTGCATAAAGCAAAAATAAGGCAGGGTGAGCAAAAAACAATCTTACTATTAAAAAAGAAAAATCCCTCTTCACTAAAGTGAAGAGGGATGGTATTATTTTAATTTATGCTTCAACTTTTTTTTGGAGCGGGGGCAGCTTTGGCTGGTTTTGCCGGCATCATTAATGCCTGTTTATTATTCAAAGCATCTGCATCGGCTGGATCAAGAGCCAATATTTTATCGCAATAGGTAATTGCTGTTGGAATATCTTTTTTAATATTGGCATAATATGCTACAAAATACTTATAGCTACCGGTTACTTGTAATTTATATTTTCCAGTATCAGCCATACCTACAGTAATTGTTTTTTCAAAATCGGGATTTGCTGATGCCTGAACCATTGCAGTATCAATACCCCATTTGGATTTTGCGCTCATATAATAGCCAAGGGCATCATCAGGATATTTTTGGCTATATGTAGCGAATATAGGAATAGCCGTTTCGTAATTACCTGTTCTGAAATAATTATACCCTGCATTATAGTAATCAGTTTTAGTAGGATTCTTTTTTACTGATAATACTTTATTGTACCAGTCAGCTGCCTCTTTATACTTTTTTTGTGCCATATAGCTTGCTGCCATAGTTTTTAGATCGTTCACTTTATTAACTTCTAAAGTATCCAGTGCAACTGCCTTGTCTATATAGGTTCCTGCCAATGTATCATTTCCCGGAAATTTTAAAAGAACAGAAGCATAAGCGGTATAATCACCTGCCCCTATTATTGTAGGGTCTGCTGCGTGGAAATATTTTTCAAATGAAGCTTTGGCATTTACTGAATCGCCAGATTTATTATAAGCATAAGCCTTTATGCCATACAACTTTGGATAAGGATCGGTACCAGTGCCTATACATTCATCGGCTTTTTTTATAGCATCAGGATATAATGCCTGTGCATATAATATAGACGCTCTTAAATAACAATTTTTGGGGTTATCATCTGTATTTGCAAGATATTTATCAAGGTATTCAGCAGATTTTTTAACATCTGTAGTGTAATAAAGATTATATAAATTTTCATATACGGGACCATATGCAGGATCTGCAGCAATGGCCTGGTTATAATATTTCATATAAATTTCTTCCTGCGCAGCACCTTGCGTTTGGTAAATTTTACCAATGCGATAATATGCCCTTGCATATTTAGAATTTAATGCAATGGCTTGTTCATAGGCAAGCTGAGCCTGTCCGCCATCGCCTAATTTTTTATAGGCGTCCCCTAAATTAACATATATGTCAGGGTCGGCCATTTTTTTAAAGGCGGGGGCTACTTTTAATTTATCAACTGCATAAGCTGCATCACCATTTTTTGCATTTACATTGGCAAAACCAACTGCATTTAATACATAAGGTAATTTCATTTGTGATAAGCTAAGAGCTGTTTCAAAATGGCTTCTTGCATCCTGTTGCTTATCTTCCAGTAACTCAACATGACCAATACCTGCCATTAATAAAGCACTGCTGCTATTATCCATTAAAGCTTTTTGATATAAGGCCTTGGCATCGGCAATATCTTTAGCTGTTCTGTCATCTGGTATTATTAAAGTTTGCCCTAACCAATATACAGCATCGAGATCATGTGGGTTTGCTGCAACCAATTTTTCAAAAACGCCCTTTGCACTTTTGTATTTTTCATAATACAAAAAGGTTTTCCCCTGATCAATGGTTTGCGCTTTTACTGAAGCCGAAACAAACACAACTGACAATAATAGCATTGCTGATTTTATCTTTTTCATATAGCCTTAATTTTATGCTTTACTTATACTTTACAATGATAATTAATTTTATACCTAATTGACAAAAACCTACCCTATTATTTTACTAATTTTTCATTAATCTTTACATCTCTTATAGCAAATCCCATTTTACTTCCCAGATATGCCCGTTTAAAAATAAGCTGCCCTCTTTCAAACTGCATAAAATCTACAAAGCCAGCGCCAAGCCCACTATAGTTCTCCTTCAATATATAAAACAAACCACGTACCAAAGGATACCTTTTTGTAAGAATGCTCAACTGGTTTGGCTTTACATAAGGTGAATCGCCACAAATATCACATTGCACATACGCTATTTTTATTTTCTTTAACATATTTACCTGGGCGGTATCTTCGGGGTTACCTATCCAGCTAATACCCACCAGGCCAATTGCATTAACATCCGATGCTACATAATTTAATACGTCTTTACTATTTTTAACTGCTCTTACAATATTCGTATCAAAAATTTTTCCTTTTAAAATACTGTCTAATGCAAAACGCACAGTACTTGTAGCACTTAAGCCGTCAAAAACTATTTGTTGTGCATCACCAAGCTTACCTGATAACTGGTCCTGTAAACGCTTTAACGTAAAAATGGTGTCAGTACTGTTTGCATTTACTACAATGGCAATAGCATCCGTGGCTATTTTATCATACCGTGGTATATAATTCATAGAGTCCTCAAAATAATGCTGTTCCTTTGCATTGAGCCCCCTTGTAACAATAACCATTTTTGTTGCAGAATCATTTATCAGGTCCTTTAAACATTCTGCCTCTGGCTTATAATGAACATTAATTTTTGCCCCCGCAAAAGAACTTTCAAATACTTTTATTTGTTCATCAATTACCGGTTTAAAAGACTCATCAACACTTATATTAATGGAGCCAGTTGTGGGCGTATCAAAAACTACAGGTTGTTTTTTTTTATTACACCCAACAGTTATTATAACTATAAAAAGAATAACACCCATTACCCTCACTAACCATTTGTAACTATTACTATGCATCAGTCTCTGAAGTAATTTTTTTTGTAACCCCTGTATATTCTGAAAGCCCCATATATCCAGCATATTACCGCAAATATTTTTATAATCAACGGGTCATATTGGTTAATATACCTACGGGTAGCTTCTGTAGGAAACATGAAAAAACATCCTGCCACCATCAAAAAAACGCCCATTCCATAATTAGTAATGGAACGCATCTTTACCATTCCTTTTTCCCTTTCGTTTAATGGTTCGTTTTCAAATTCTTCCAGTGCCATATTGTTTTATTTAGTTTCCAAACCAGTACATTTTAAGTTTGCCAGTTTTGAGGACTGGCAAATTACAAAATTTATTGAGTAATTAATCGGCGGATACAAACTTTACCGGAATTGTGAAATATACCGCCACATTTTGCCCCTTCGATTTTCCGGGTATCCATTCCGGCATTCTTTTTAATACCCTTATAACCTCATTGTTAAAAATTGCTCCCCCATCTTTTACAACTGTAAATTTTTGCAGCTTTCCATCATAGCCCACAACAAACCTTACGTTAACTGCTACCATTTCCCCCTCCGCCATATCCGCTGGATTGTTAAGATTTTTTTGTAAAAATTTGGTAAGTGCATTAATACCACCCGGATAAGCTGGTTCTATTTCCGGGTTATCAATGGGTTGAGTTACATCAATTACTGGTAATGAAGGCTTTTGAACTTCGCCACTGCCAGTAACATTAACGTGCTCACCAATAGTAGCTGGCCCTTCAACTCCGGCAATTGCAATATTTGTAGTACATGATATATCCGCAGGTTTAATATTCTGCACAGTATCAGGTTTTATTGCATCATCCACTATAACAGGGATTATATATTTCTTTTGAGATTGCTGGCTTGATTTTATTAACTGCTTCGGCAACTCTTTTTTAACTTCTGCTGTTTTAGTTTCTTTTACTTTAGTCATTAAAATTTCTGTAACAGGGATAAATATTTTTTCTTTTGCATTAATAAAAGTAAAACCACACAAAATAATTGCAGCTCCCAGTGTTATCCACAATGACTTTATAAGCCGGTTATTGTAAAATTTGCGCAGTGTATACGCTCCATAAAGTTTATTTCTTTTTTCAAAAATAATATCTAATATATGGCTTTGCATAATTGTTTCGCTGTTCATCGTTAATGGTTTTGATATCAGTAAAATAGTTTCAAAACCGGCGCCGTCTGTAATGAGATGCAGCCTGCCATCAATTCCATAATACCACCAGCAACAGCAATATGATATATAAAGGGCAACTAACTATATTTGTGCATGACAATTTTAATGGTTTGCCTTGGCAATATTTGCCGCCGTCCTCTTGCGGAAGGTATTTTGTTACAAAAAATAAAAATTGCCGGGCTGCATTGGGAAGTGGATAGTGCAGGCACCAATGGGTTTCATGTAAACGAAGCGCCACATTATCTTTCACAAAGAGTAGCAAAAAAAAATAGGATCGATATAAGCAAACAAATTTGCCGGCGGTTTGAAGCTGCAGATTTTGAAAGGTTTGATAAAATTTATGCCATGGCTGCTGATGTGGTAGATGAAATGAAACAGATTAGCGGCAACAAATTCAACAATGAAAAAGTTGAACTGCTGTTAAACCTGATCCATCCCGGCGAAAACAGGGATGTGCCCGACCCATGGTATGGGCCCGAAGCCGGCTATTATGAGGTGTTTGAACTGATTGATGAAGCATGTGAAATACTGATAAAAAAATTTCAGTAATAAAACATACTCTTTCTCATTTTGTAAATAGCAAAAGGCATCCTTCTTTTAAATGAAAACGAAATAGCCTTAATTTAATTACAGATACTTTTAAATAACAAATAAAAATATTTAATTTTAACGCCTTATGGCCAAACCATCTATTCCCCAGGGCACAAGGGATTTTACCGCAGCAATTGTTCGGAAGCGCAATTATATTTTTAGCACCATAAGAAACATTTTTGAATTATACGGATTTGAACCGCTGGAAACGCCGGCCATGGAAAATTTAGATACCCTGATGGGCAAATATGGCGAGGAAGGTGATAAGCTGATTTTTAAAATATTAAACAATGGTATCAACGACCCGAAAAATATCGAGAAATCCACTGCCGGTTTTCAAAAAGTATTAGCAGGTAAAAGCAGCAGCGACCTTACAGAAAGGGCGCTTAAATACGACCTTACCATTCCCTTTGCCAGGCATGTTGCCATGAACCATGGAAAACTAACGTTTCCCTATAGGCGCTACCAGATACAACCAGTCTGGCGTGCCGACAGGCCGCAAAAGGGCCGGTACAGGGAGTTTACACAATGTGATGTTGACGTTGTAGGAAGCACCGCCCTTTTAAACGAAGTGGAACTTTGCAATATTTATCACGATGTGTTTGTCAAACTCAGCCTTGGCAGGTATGAATTAAAAATTAACAGCCGTAAAATTTTAACTGCTTTATCTGTTTTATGCGGCGGGGCATCAAAACTGATTGATATTACGATTGCCATTGATAAACTAGATAAGATTGGATTGGAAAAAGTAAAAGAAGAATTACTGCAACGTGAATTAACAGAAACGCAGATGGCAGTGATTGAAAAATATTTATCAATCACTGGAAGCAATGAAGAAAAATTATTAAAAATAACCGAACTGATCGGGCATATTGAAATTGGAAAAAACGGAATTGAAGAACTTGCTTTTTTAAATCAGCATTGCAGCAATACAAACCTGCAAATTGATTTTACTTTGGCAAGAGGTTTGAATTATTACACAGGTATTATCTTTGAGGCCAAGGCTCCCGCCCAGGTTACCATGGGTAGTATTGGTGGTGGTGGCAGGTACGATGACCTCACCAGTTTATTTGATGTACCTGACGTTCCGGGTGTGGGCATTAGTTTTGGTGTTGACAGGATTTATGATGTTCTGGAAGAATTGCAACTTTTTCCTGCAGAAGTAGAAAGCGGTACAAAGGCTATTTTTTTTAATATGGGCGATGCTGAAAGTATATTTGCATTTTCTGTTATGCAACAATTACGTGGCGCAGGTGTTTCCTGCGAATTATATTATGAGTTTGCAAAAATCAATAAACAATTTAATTACGCTGAAAAAAAGAAAATCAGGTATGCTGTTATTATTGGCAGTAAAGAAATAGAACAAAAATATTGCCTTGTTAAAGATCTTACAAATGGTGTGCAGCAATCAGTAACATTTGATAAACTAGTTGACTTTTTTAACACGTAAACGAATACTAAAAATATATTTTCCTACATCTAAAAATACAATTTATGCAAACTCGTTTTCTTCTGCCATTAGTAGCACTATTAATTTTACTCGCTTCCTGCAGCCAAACAAACACACAGGGTAAATTAATTCCCCAGGATGCTGCTGTTGTAATTCATATTGATGGAAAATCATTGTCGGCCAAATTATCATGGGAAGACATAAAACAAAACCCGCTTTTTAAAGATGCGGATAAAGACAGCACCATACCTGCTGACATGAAAATGTTTTTTAACAACCCAGACAGCAGCGGTATTGACAGCAAATCTGATTTAATATTTTTTGTACAAAAAGATACTGCTGGCGGTTATGGAGTTTTTGAAGGAAACATAAAAAATGAACAGCTATTTAAAACATTCAATAAACAGTTTACCGCAAATGGAACTGAAAGTGAAAAAGACGGTGTGACTTTTATCAGCAAACCATCTTTTTGCGTGGGGTATTCAAAAGACAAATTTGTTTACCTGTTTGATGCCCCTCAAATGGCACATATGGATGATCTGACAAAACGAATGCAACAGAATTCAATTGATATTACACCTGCTGTTAAATCAAGAGATATCGGTGCAGCCTGTAAAGCCATTTTTGCATTAAGTGAATCTAACAGCCTGGCAAAAAATGAAAGATTCACCAAGCTGATGAACGAAGGCGGGGATATTCATTTTTGGGTAAATACCGAAGAGATAACCAAAGATGCTTTATCAAACCCAATGATGGCAATGGTTAACCTTGAAAAATTTTATAAAGGAAGCGTTACCACAGCAACATTAAATTTTGATAATGGGAAAATAACTGTTTTTGGTAAAAGTTATGCAGGGGAAGAAATACAAAAAATATTTAAAAAATACAGTGGTGGAAAAATAAATGAGGACATGATAAAGCGTATGCCGGGTAAAGATGTTGTGGCATTAATGGCGCTCAATTTTAAACCGGAAGGAATAAAAGAAATTTTGGCAATCAGTAACCTTGATGGCATTGCAAATATGGGGCTTAAATATGTTGGCATTACCATGGACGATTTTATTAAAGCAAATAAAGGGGATATTTTATTTGGGGTATCTGATCTTACCATGAAAACAGATAGTGTAAAATATAATTTTGGTGGCAGTGATGATGTATCTGTGCATCAAAAGCCAGACTTTAATTTTGTTTTTGCTGCTTCTATTGGCGACAAAGATGCTTTTAACAAATTAATCAATGCTGGTAAAAAATTAGGCTCATCAGCGATGGGCGACAGCAGCAAGTCGCCCATGGCTTATAACAGCAATGGTACTTATTTTACTATTGCCAATAGCAAAGAAAATGCAAACAAATACCTTGCGGGTACCAATACAAATTTTGATTTTATCAGTAAAATAAATGGCCAGTCGTTTAGTGGCTACCTTAACATTCAATTATTACTAAAAACTTTTCAAGGCGAGGCTGCAAAAGACAGCAGTGCTACAGAAGTATTAGATGCTTCTTTAAAATTGTGGGATAATATATTGATGAAGGGTGGAGATTTTACAGATGGCGCTATTACACAAACAGTGGAAATAAACCTGGTTGATAAAACAACCAACAGTCTTAAACAGCTTAATGAATATGCAAACAGGTTGGGCAAGGTTTATAAAGAAAAAAAGGATAAAGAAAAATCAGATGGACTGAATTATGAAAATGCTGTGACGCCAGAAAATCCTTCACCGCTTAAAGAAACAAAATAGTGTAGTTATTAATCGCTGCCAATTCAAAAAATGAATTGGCAGTTTTTTTACTTATACCTCCATGCAAATTTCATTACAACAGGTTGTTCCGGTTTTTTTTGAAAATGGCAAAGCTGCCGGTTCGCAATTATGGAACCAATCGCTTTCTTTTAACAAAGGCGAAAATATCCATATCATAGCGCCCAGCGGTAGCGGCAAAACATGTTTTATACATTTTTTATATGGTCTTAGAAATGATTACACCGGCAAAATTTTATATGATAATAATGACATCAAAAATTTTGATGCAGAAAAATTTTCTTCCTGGCGGCAACAATATATCAGCATCATTTTTCAGGATCTCCGTTTGTTTACCGGGCAAACTGTTTTGCAAAACCTTGAGATAAAAAGGTCATTATTGCCCTATCATCCACAAAGCAGGATAGAAGGAATGGCAAAGCGTCTTGGCATAGAAAGTAAACTAACTAAATTGTGCAGCACCTGCAGTTATGGAGAGCAGCAGCGTATTGCCATTATAAGGGCATTGCAACAGCCATTTGATTTTTTATTATTGGATGAACCATTCAGTCACCTGGATGAAAACAACCGGCAAAAAGCAATGGAACTAATGCAGGAAGAGGCGACCGAAAGAAAAGCCGCCATCCTTTTAACCGACTTAAAAAAGATAGGCTATTTTAATGCGGAAAGAGTATTGTATTTGTGAGGGGTTATAAATTTTATCGAACCTAAATTAAACACTGCCCTTAAGATGGTTTTAATTTTTAATTATTAATTTTTTAATTGCCTTGAATCTCTCGTACAAAAATATTGCACCCTTCTTATCAGCAAGCCAAAACAAGGTTAGTCGTTGGCTGAGTTATATCGGTTTGGGTATTGGTGTACTATTATTGCTTTGCGCTGTTCAAATGTATAATAATATAAACCAGTTAATAAGAGATAAAAACACCCGTAAAAACGGTGCTGATTTTATTTCCATTACCAAAATTATTACCAACGAAAATATGGGTAAAGACAACCGCTTTACCGAAGCAGATATTAAAGATTTACAAACACAGACATTTATTGAAGATGCTGCTCCCTTAAAAGCAAACGCCTTTAAAGTAACTGCGGGTGCCGGAAATATGATACCATTCAGCACAGATATTTTTGTAGAAGCATTAAATACCAATTTTATAGATACAGTACCCGACAATTTTAAATGGAAAGAAGGGGATGAAATTGTGCCTATTATTTTTGCCACCGATTTTTTAGAAATGTACAATGTGTTTGCACCCAGTTGGGACCTGCCGCAACTATCTGAAAAAACTGCCAGCTCTCTGCAAATATTTTTAGTTTGTCATGGGCACAATGGCGAAAGGCAATTTAAAGCAAGGATCGTTGGTTTTAGTGACAGGATAAATAGCATACTGGTTCCCGAAAGTTTTTTAGAAAAACAAAATAAAGAAATAGAAGGTATAGAAAACATACAACCATCCCGTGTATTTATTAAAACAAAAGATGCCAACAATCCGCAGTTGCTTAGTTACCTGGTTAAAAAAGGTTTTCACATAAATAAAGACAAAACAAAATTTGGCAGGGTAAAAGGAGTATTGCAAACTATTGTGAGCAGCCTTGCAGGCTTTGGCGTTTTGGTTATTTTACTGGCGCTTGTTTTATTCTCGTTTTACCTGCAGCTAATGATTGCAAAAAGCAAAGACAACCTGCAACTTTTGCTGACCCTTGGTTATTCGCCCAAATGGCTCAGTAAAACCATAGCAAAAAAATGGATACCGGTTTACATCTTTATCATAATTACTGCCCTGGTTTTAACCCAGCTTTTGCACTGGGGATTTCAACATTTTGTAACGCCTTCAAAAGAAGGATTATCTTCTTTTATTGATTGGACGGTATTGGCAATTGCGATAGTACAATTACTATTATCCATTGCCCTAAATTATAGGTTGGTAAAAAAACTGCTTAATAGGCTATAAGAGTGTTGTTTGGTGGTGTAAGATTGAATTTAGAAATTTATCATTCGCCTTATGGAAAACTTGTGATTTACCATCTAAGCAAAAACATATTTATGAGATTCTATACTTTGATTGGGTTGATAGTGATAATTAGTTCATGTCAAATAAAAAATGAAAATATAAATGGAGATTGGGTTAGTGAAAAAGATATTGCCGGTGATCCAAATAAAAGACCAGTATTTAGTTTTCAAGATTCAATTTGTAAATTGTATACACCCTGGAATGTTGATACTAAATATTCAGTAAATGGAGAAACAATAAATATTTATGAATCAACTGAGGTTGGCCCAACTAATTTTATTAATGAATTCAAGATTATAAAATTAGATGATGATTCATTGATTATTTCAAAAAATAATATTGAAAAGAGGGCTACTGAAATAATCCGATTAAAGAAACTAAAACCACAAAATTCTATACATCCATCAAAAATTTATTTCGCCAGTTCTGATTGCTTTGGCACATGCCCTTCCATGTTTTTAGAAATTGACAGCCTTGGCAAAATTATGTTTTATGGTAGATACCACACAGATAGCATAGGATTCTTTACGTCACAATTAAGTATTGAAGAATACAATCTACTTCTAAAGAAAATTCAAAATATTAAATTGAATTCTTTACATATCCGATATGAAGCTGACTGGACGGATGATCAAACATCTGGTATTAATATTATTTACGATAAAAAAAAGTTACTGTCAAGCGTATATGGTTATGATAAAGAACCTATTGAACTAAGAATCCTTTTAAATTATTTAATTGACCTTTATAAGCATATTCATTTAAAAAAAGATAGCTTTATAAATGAAAAATATATTGTACAAAACAAAGAATTTAACAAACTCATCAAAGAGGTACGTCCCCCATTACCGCCAACCTGGTGAAGGTAGTTTCAGCAGGCAATAAACTTAGTTATGGTATCTTTGGGAAATGACAGCAGTTAAACAGAATATCCGCCACCTGAGTTTGGAGGAATTAGTGACTTATTTTGCATCAATAGGTGAAAAAAAATTTCGTACCAAACAGGTACATGAATGGATATGGAAAAGAGGCGCACAGAGCTTTGAAGAAATGACTGACCTGTCAAAAGATTTGCGTATAAAAATTTCTGAAAAATTTACACTGCCTGCTCTTACAGTAAATGCTACACAGTTTAGTAGTGATGGTACCGTTAAATCGAGGTTTAAAACTTTTGATGGCCACATGATTGAGGGAGTGCTGATACCTACCGAAAAAAGAAATACCGCCTGCGTTTCTTCTCAAATTGGCTGCAGCCTTAATTGCAAATTCTGTGCAACTGGTACTATGGAAAGAAAAAGAAATCTTGACTACGATGAAATTTACAACCAGGTAGCCCTTCTAAATCAGCAATCAGAAAAAACGTTTGACAAAAAATTATCGAATGTAGTTTTTATGGGCATGGGCGAACCTTTACTGAATTATAAAAATGTATTAAAAGCCATTGACCGCCTTATTGCCAATGATGGAATGGCAATGAGCCCTAAAAGAATTACCGTTTCTACTGCAGGTGTTTCTAAAATGATACGTCAATTGGGAGATGATAAGGTAAGGTTTAACCTGGCACTTTCGTTACATACGGCTGATGATAAAAAGCGTAACGAGATAATGCCCATCAACGAAACAAATAATATTGCCGCATTGGTAGAAGCGCTGAATTATTTTTACGATAAAACAAAGAATGATATCACTCTTGAATATATATTGTTTAAGAACCTTAATGATGCAATCGAAGATGCAGAAGCATTGGTAAAATTATACCGCCAAATTCCTACACACCTTGTAAACGTAATTGAATACAACCCTATTGAAGGTGCAAAGTTTTCCAAACCCGATGAAGATACTACTCAGCGTTTTACTGATTACCTGGCAAAAAACAGGGTAAATGTACGGGTTAGAAGAAGCCGTGGTAAAGACATTGACGCAGCCTGCGGACAATTGGCCAACAAGGGAAATTAAATTTTAGTTTCGTTTAACATTACTTTGTATACATGGATTAAACTTCCGTAGCATCATTTCGTCTATCAATCTTAATAAAGAAAATTATGAAAAAGATAGTAGCACTTATGATTGCCTTAACAGGCCTGATATTTTGCGCCAGTGCACAAAATATCTCAAAAATGAAAACTCACCAGCATCATCATAACAATGTGATGATGTTGAAAGAATTAAACCTCAGCTCTGCTCAAAAAGAGCAAATGAAAGTAAACCGCGAAAGTTATAAAAAGCAATTGCTGGAACTTAACAAAAAGGAGGATATTACTGTAAAAGAAGCAAGGGATAGAAAAGAAGCCTTACACAAAGAACAAAAAGAAAAAATGATGAACCTGCTAACAGCAGATCAGAAAAACAAATTAGTTCAGATAAAAAAAGATAGGGAGGCCAGGCATGAAACAGAAGCTGCTAAAAGATTGGATAAAATGAAAACCAATCTAAATCTATCTGATGAACAGGTAAATAAAATAAATACAGCCAGGCAAACTACCCACACACAATTAAGAACAATAAAAGAAAATGACCAGTTAAGCCGTATTCAAAAAAAGGAACAATTACTAGCATTGAAAGAACAAAATAAAAATAGTTTAAAAACCATTTTAACTCTTGAGCAGTTTAGCAAATTCGAAGAAATGAAGAAAAACAAGATGGATAAAAGAAACAGGATATAAGACCTTAATTACAAATCCGTGTATCATTTTGGTATGCCGGATTTGTATCATTTGCAAAGTGTTTTTTGATTCTATATTTACTTACCCGCTGCATTTTTTAATAATAGTGGTCTTTATTTCATCCCACTTTTTATCAAAAGGTTTTATACCTTTTATTTCAGGATCTTCGCTGGCGTCTTCAAAATAGAGTATACTTCGCCACAAAAAGTATAATTGATCTTCGCTATATTTTTTTTTGAATGAGCCTATTAAATCCTTCCAGCTATACAATTCCAGCAAGGCATAAATATCAAAAAAATCTTTCTTCTTGCCCCTTCCGCAAATAGTGTGCATTTTCATTGCAGCAATATCTTCTACAGAAAAATATCTCACTTTATCATGGTGCAAAAAAGGGTTAATTAATATAGCAGGCTCATTTACAAAATCGCATTTAATATTATTGATATAACAAAATAACATCCTGCTGTTACTACTAATAAATTGAAAATTGATTGCTGGGTCTCCGGACAGTATAATTTCCAATTCCTTAACATCAAACAAGGTTGGAGAAAAAAAATCTAAATCAATGGATTTCCGGTGGCCTATTTGTAATGCCAGCGAAGTGCCACCAGCCAATGCGAATTTTGAAGAAATTATTTCTATTGAACTTAATTTTTGAAGAAGTTCATAGGTTTCTTTATCAATTGTAGTAAGATGAATCATGCAACTCATTTAAAGGCACATTAAAATAATAACTACAAAAATTTATGGTTTTTTTGTCCAATACCTTACTATTTTTAATAGCTGTAACAATTTCATCATTGGAATACATTTTTAACAACAAGTAAAAGTCTTTTAAAAATCCTTTTACAAGCACTCGTTCAATAATGTATTTCTTATGCAAGCTTATATCTATCATTTCTATCGGAGTATCCCAAAATAAATATTTAGAGAATGGGAATTGCCTGGTATTTAATTGTTGGTCAAGTAACCCGGTATCGATAGAGTTGAAATAACTGTTCATCCTTAAGTGTATTATTAGTTTGAAATTACCTATTAATTTTCAAATAACTATCTTTGCCCTTCACTCCTGTTGAAATAACAGTAAAAATCTACATACAATGAGCCAGGTGCCATTCCAAAAATTTGTTCCCAAAAAAAAGAACAGTTTAATTAAAGAAGAATTCAAACAGGCAAAAAAGAAAGCCAAAAAAGAGCGTGCGATAGCCATAGACAAGCGTTTTGAAGAAAAAAGACGTTTAAAAGCCGCAGCCAAAAATGAGCCTCAACAATCCCTGCCTTCTACTGACCGCAACAATAAAAGCAACCAATTTAAAAAGGAAAATAAAATAAATGCTATTGAAAGCAATTTTAGCCAGGTTGAAAAAATAGTTGAAATAAAAAAAGAATATGCACCACCTGTTGCGAAAGCTACTGTAAAAACAGCAGTTGGTAAACCTGTGCCGATAAGTAATGCGTTAATGCCTCTAAATAAATTTTTGGCACATTGTGGCGTTTGCAGCAGGCGTGATGCGGTTACAATTATTAAAGAAGGTAAAGTAAAAGTAAATGATGCCGTAATAGTTGAACCTGCCTTTAAAGTATCTGAAAGGGATGATATAAAATTCAATGGCAAAAAATTATTCGTCAGTAAAAACCTGGTGTATATTTTATTAAATAAGCCGAAAGATTATATTACCACTACCGATGATCCACAGGGAAGAAGAACCGTATTACAATTGACCAAAATGGCTACTACCGAAAGGATATACCCTGTAGGAAGATTAGACAGGAATACATCAGGTGTTTTATTATTAACCAATGATGGTGAACTAACGCAAAAATTATCGCACCCCAGTTATAATATTACAAAAGTGTACGAGGTTAAATTGGATAAAAATCTTACCAAGGCCGATTTTGACAAAATATTAAACGGGTTAAAATTAGAAGACGGTGAAATAAAAGCCGACTCACTGGCATATGCAGATGCTAAAGATAAATCGGTTATCGGTATTGAAATACATAGCGGACGTAACCGCATTGTCCGCCGTATTTTTGAACACCTGGCATATGATGTTAAAGGGCTTGACAGGGTAATGTATGCAACGCTTACCAAAAAAAATGTTGAAAGAGGCAAGTGGCGTTTTTTAAGTGAAAAAGAAGTGCGCTTATTAAAATACCTGAACGCATCGCACAAAAAAATTATTCCTGTAAAAAATGCAGCTAACAATATTGCAGATGATTAAAGAAAATGAGTTTAAGGATAATAAAAAAACTACAGCTTCAACAAAAGCTGTATCTATTGCTGTTGGCTTATTAAAAGATTTAAGCGCCATCACGTTGTTTGAAAATGATTATTTTATAGCATTGAACAAACCAGCAGGCGTACTTTCTATTCCAGACAGGATGCAGTCTGAACCTTCGCTAAAAGACAAGCTGATAGAAAAATATGGCAGCATCTTTACCATTCACCGTTTAGATAAAGAAACCAGTGGCATCATTTTATTTGCAAAAGATGCAGAAACACATAAGTTTTTTTCAAAACAGTTTGAGGAAAAAGCCATGGAAAAATATTACATGGGTTTGGTGCATGGTTCGCCTGCTCATAAAACAGGCAGCATTGGCGGGGCCATTATGGAACATCCTGTTTTTAAAGGGCAGATGGTAATCAATAAAAATGGCAAGCCCTCTTTAACCGAATACGAAGTGATAGAAAATTTTCCCAAATATTCGTTAGTTAAATTCCAATTACATACCGGTCGCACCCACCAGATACGGGTACATTCAAAAAATATTGGGCACCCCATAGTATGCGACCCTTTATATGGTGATGGTAAACCGGTAATGCTTTCTGCCATCAAAAAGAAATTTAAACTCAGTAAACACGATGATGAAGAAAGGCCGATGCTGAGCCGTGTGGCTTTGCATAGCTACGAGTTAAAATTTACAGATGAACAAGGCAAAGCATTTGACCTTACCGCTGAACTGCCAAAAGATATGAGGGCATTGATGCAACAGCTTAAGAAAAACAGGTGATGCAGAGTTGCATTTAATTGTTGTTTTACTACAAAGGTGCAATGAATATAAGCGTGAGGGAATGTTAAAGCAACTCGCCAAAATATCAATTAATTTGACAATGAAATATTGTAAGACAAGAAAAAGACTTCTATTTGTATTTTCTCTTTTTACTTCATTGACTGTTTTTTCTCAAACAGACACTTCAATAGTAAAATTTAAGAACCCTTCCTCAGTTGCGACGCCAAAAGGATATTCTCATGCGGCTGTTATTGATTTAGTTAACTGCCAAATGGTAGTTTTGTCTGGACAAGTTCCGTTTGACAATAATGGTAACATAGTTGGGAAAGGTGACTTTAGCAAACAGACTGAACAAGTTTTTTTAAATATTAAGAACATCATTTCAGAGTTAGGTGGGACAATGGACAATATAATTAAAATAGGCATATACATGGTTGACATGTCCCAAATTCAAACTTTCAGAGACGTAAGAAATAAATTTATCAATATTAAAAATCCACCAGCCAGCACGTTAGTTCAGGTTAGCAAATTATTCAGAGACGATGTATTATTAGAAGTTGAAGTAACTGCAATAATTCCTAAAAAATAATTCATCTCTATGACGAAACACGAATCGCCTTCAGCAGGTTTGGCAATAGGTTGACGGAAGAACAATCAGCTACTGTCTGGTTCTGAAATCAATAGACGGCATAAATTCCGTTGAATAAATTTACCACATTTATCAAGCAAAAAATAAGAGCTATTTTT
>JAYVZR010000449.1:0-3268 GCA_043783135.1 Ferruginibacter sp.
TAAATAAAACCATCAACTGGAAACCAGCCGCTACCGGCACCGGCCGTTTTGGTAACTGGTTGGAAAACATGGTTGACTGGAACCTTAGCCGCAGCCGATACTGGGGTACTCCCTTACCTATCTGGCGCACCGAAGATGGAGAAGAAGAAAAATGTATTGGCTCTATTGAAGAACTAAACAGTGAAATAAAAAAGGCCAGCGAAGTTTTGGGCGGAGAAACAAATAAACATTACCTCCACGAAAATTTATTAGATTTACATAAGCCTTATGTAGATGATATTGTACTGGTAAGCAATAGCGGTAAACCAATGAAAAGGCTGTCAGACCTGGTAGATGTTTGGTTTGATAGTGGTGCAATGCCCTATGCCCAATGGGGATTACCGGATGCGAGTAGCAATCAATTTGGGCCATTAACTACAGAAAATTTCTGGCAGTACCATGCTGCCTCAAAAACCAATCTTGTAAAAGGTGCTTTTCCGGCAGATTTTATTGCTGAAGGTGTTGACCAGACAAGGGGATGGTTTTATACTTTACATGCTTTAGGTGTTTTATTATTTGATAGTGTTGCTTACAAAACCGTTGTAAGTAATGGTTTTGTGTTGGATAAAAATGGCAACAAAATGAGTAAACGTCTTGGCAACGTTGTTGATCCTTTTGAAACCATCAATACTTTTGGACCCGACGCCACCCGTTGGTACCTTATTACCAATGCCGCACCATGGGACAGTTTAAAATTTGATATAGAAGGTATTAAGGAAGTGCAAAGAAAATTTTTTGGCACTTTGTATAATACTTACCAGTTTTTTGCTTTATATGCCAATGTAGATGCGTTCGCTTTTAAAGAAACTAGTATTCCATTAAAAGACAGGCCAGAAATTGACCAGTGGATTTTATCTTCCCTGAATACCCTAATAAAAAATGTACAAGCCAGCATGGACGACTATGAGCCAACGCAGGCTGGCCGTGCTATTGAAGATTTTGTTGATGCGCATTTAAGCAACTGGTATGTTCGACTTTGCCGCAGGCGTTTTTGGAAAGGCGAATATGAACATGATAAGATATGCGCCTATCAAACATTGTATGAATGCCTGGAAACCCTTAGCAAACTGATGGCTCCAATTGCTCCATTTTTTGCAGACTGGTTGTTCAATAATTTAAATTCAGTTTCTAACCGCTTTAATAATGAGTCTGTACATCATGCAGATTTTCCACTTGCAAATGATACTGTAATTGATACCAACCTGGAAAAAAGAATGCAATTAGCGCAGGATACCTCTTCTTTAATTTTATCTCTTCGGAAAAAAGTAAATATTAAAGTACGCCAGCCTTTACAAAAAGTTTTTATCCCTGCAACTGACCCCGAAATGGCAGCAAGGATAAAACAGGTAGAAGACATCATCAAAGCAGAAACTAATATTAAAGAGATAGATGTTTTAGGTGCTGAAAATGATTTTATCCAAAAAAAGGCAAAAGCAAATTTTAAAACGCTCGGCAAAAAGCTGGGGGCAAAAATGAAATGGGCCGCAGAAGCTATCGCAAAATTTGATAATGTTACCATTGATAAGATACAGAAAGGAGGCGATTATTTATTAAATCCTGACCATGCATATAAAAACGAGCACCCTGTTTTTATAACTGTTGAAGACCTGGAAGTGTCCACAGACGAAATACCGGGGTATGAAGTGGCCAGTAAAGCCAGTTTAACGGTAGCCTTAGATATAGTAATAACGGATGCGTTAAAAAAAGAAGGCGATGCCAGGGAGTTTGTCAATAAAATTCAAAACATACGTAAAGACAGTAATTTTGAACTAACAGATAGAATAATTGTGTCGGTATTAGAAAATGAAATACTGTATCCTTCATTAAATCAATATAAAGATTATATTTGCGCCGAAATTTTGGCTGATTCGCTTGCCTTTTTACCTGTTTTAAACAATGGTACAGCAATTGAAGTGAATGGAGCCGTATTAAAAGTAAACGTATTTAAAAAAGAAGAGTAGTATGGCAACAAAAAAGAAAGCAGCAGCCAAGCCTGTTGCAAAACCTGCCCGAAATTCTGGCGGTAAATCAGCAAAACCCGTTAAAAAAGCTTTACCTGCAAAAAAAGCAGCTCCAAAAAAGCTGGCTAAGACTGCACCTAAAGCCCAAAAGCCTTTAACTAAAGTTGCTATTAAAAAAGCTGTGCCTGCAAAAAAAGCACCAGCCACTAAAAAAGTAGTTAAGCCCATAGCCAAAGCAATTAAATCCGTTTCAAAACAGGTTAAACCGGTAGCAAAAGCAGCCAAACCAGTTGCAAAAAAAGTAAAACCGGTTATAAAACCAGCTATAAAAAAGGCAGTAGTAATTAAAAAAGCTCCTGTAAAAGCTGTACAACAAGCGTTAAAACCTATGACAAAAAAAGAAGAAATTAAAAAACCTGTTGCTGTAAAAGCACCTGCTGCGCAAAAACCGACAGTAGATATAAAGGCCAAAGATATTAAGGTACCCGCAGCAAAGCTTGTAGTTATACCAAAAATTTCTACTAAAACAGTTAGAAAATATCAGCCCGATTTTACAAAATCTGTTTTGGATAAGGCTGAAAGAGACCCCGGTGCACCTACCCAACGCTATAGTGATCCTGAATTACTTGAGTTTAAAGAGTTGATTCAACGTAAATTAGAAGCTGCTAAAAAAGAGCTGTCTTATTTACATGGGTTAATTACCCGCAAAGATGAAATGGGTGGCGATGAAGGAGATAACCGTTATATGACCATGGAAGATGGCAGCCTTAGTATGGAAAGAGAACAATTAAGCCAAATGGCAAGCCGCCAGATTACATTTATTGATCATCTTGAAAAAGCCATCATGCGTATTGAAAATAAAACTTATGGTATTTGCCGTGTAACCGGTAAATTAATTGATAAAGCCCGTTTACGTGCAGTACCGCATGCTACACTTAGTATTGAAGCTAAGATGGGGGCCGTAAAATAATCACCTGCTATTTTAAATAAAAAGGAGTTTTGTTTACACAAAACTCCTTTTTATTTTTAGTTCTTTATTTAAATGATCGTTAATTCATTGGAACTTCTATTGCCAGCAACTCTGCATCTTCACTTGCAGTAATTGTAAAGCTATCTGTTTCAGAAATGCCCAAGGCATCTCTTTTACCTAATACAGTATCCCCAACTTTTATAGGGTGCATTTAAAATTGTCGCCGTAAAAATCACTAAATTAGGCAAACCAAACTACCAACCCATGACGGAAGCAAACTTTATTGCCTTAGCTAAAA
>JAYVZR010000450.1:0-3238 GCA_043783135.1 Ferruginibacter sp.
AGTTATAAGTTATGAGTTATAAGTTGTGAGTGGCTCTAATGTTGAGTACAAATTACTAAATGCAGCATGCTAATTGTTAGTGATATTAATTACCCTAAAAGCTCTAAATTTTTCTTATCAAATTGTGCGCTTAGCTGTAGCCCCATACTCTCAATCCTTACCCTTGCTTTATTGCCAATCAGTTCTACCAATATACCCTGGTAGTTCATCAATACCCCGGTTTTTACTTTAACGGTACTGTTTACACGCAATGATAAATCACTCACTTCAACATCAGTGAATTCGTTTAAAAATTTACGAATGGTCAATATCTCCTCCTCCCGTATAGTTGCTGGTTTACCAAGCCAATACACATAATTCAATACGCCGTTAATTTTTTTTACTTCCCATTTTTCCTCAGCACTAACCTTTACAAAAACATACCCTTTAAAAACAGGTTCCAGCACCACTTTCTTACGATCGCTCCATTGCCTGGTAACCTTATTAATGGGGCAGTAATTTTCAAAGCCCTGCTGATCGAGTAACCGGGCTACTTTTTTTTCCCACCTTGGTTTGGTATACAGGGCATACCATTGTGCATTATTTTCTGTCATCGCATAGCTTCGCTTATCCTCAGTTACATTGTTTTTTAACTGAAGTTGTAATAAGTAATTTTTCAATAATACGCTTTACTAAAGCAAATACGTATTGTAAAAACAATTTGGGTTTACAATAAATTTATAAAAAAGTTATCTGGTAATTTATACAACTGATTAAATTGTAAAAAGGTATGATGAAAATGGTACAGTATTTATATGAATAAAAAATAATAACCCAGCTGCACTAATTTCAACTTAAAATTTCTTACGCCAATCAGCAGTTTTTATAAGGAACAAATTTACCTTCTTGCAATTATCCGTTTTATCTTTTTCCGCCATTGCTTTATCCCAAAAAATTTCGATTTATTGTCATCAATTGCATACCCATATCCATACCCATATCCATATCCATATCCGTAACCATATCCATAGCCGTAGCTATTATTAAAATTACCAATAGAAATTCCCCTCTTTTTTAAGCCATTAAAAACAATACACATGTTGTTAAATTTTTTGGCCTCATTCAGTTCATTAATCATCCTTAAAAATATTTTGGGGGTCCGGTCGTGCCTGATAACATATAGTGTTACATCGCAAAAATCATTTAACAGCAAGGCATCCGTTACAGGGCCAATGGGCGCTGTATCAATGATTACATAATCAAAGTCAAGCTTAACTTTTTGTATAAGTGCCTTAAACCCGGGTTTTCCAATCAATTCCGTAGGATTTGGGGGAATTATCCCCGCAGGAATAATATATAAATTAGGGATAGATGTTTCCCTTATTATTTCTTCAAATTTTGCTTTACCCACAATAAAATTTGAGATTCCAGGATCTCTTGCTACCTCCATCAGTTTACTCAATTTTGGTTTACGGAGATCCATTTCCAGCAAGGCAACTTTTTTACCTATTAAAGTAAGGCTTATAGCAAAATTAATAGCAATAAAACTTTTACCCTCGCCGGAAATACTGGAGGTTACCAACAGGGTTTTATTTTCCTCATTAAATCCTATATAACCAAGGTTGGTCCTTAAGGCCCTGAACTGTTCGGCAATAACTGTTCTTTTACCTTCTGAAATTACAATCGGGCTTTTTATAGCAGCCTGTACAATTTCGCCCACAAATGGCACAGAAGTTTTTCCCTCAATTTCATCTCTAAACAGTACTTTGCTTTTAAACTGCTCCTTCATTAAAACCAAAAAAACAGCAGAAAGCAACCCAACAATAAACCCAGCTAAATAATAATTTTTGGGAACCGGGCTAACCGGGCCGTAAGAATTTGGTTTTTCAATAACCCTGAGATCAGAAGAAGTGGATGCAGATGAAAGTGCAGTCTCTTCTTTTTTTTGCAGCAAATAGGAATAGATGCTATTTTTAACAGCCTGTTGACGGCTGATTTCCAGTAAACCTCTTTCTTTTTGGGGCACCTGGCTAAGCAGGTTATTATTTGAAGTGGTTTTATTGATTATATCGTTTTTAATAGTCAGAAGACTGGCCCTTATATTATTTAGATTTTCATCGATATCAATTTTTAATCGCCTTACTTTTTCATTGGCCAATAATACAGGTTCGCTTTGTTCGCCAGAAATGCTGATTGCTTTATCCAGTTCAAATTCAGCCGAATATAATTCTTTTAATAAATCACTTAAAATGGGGTCTGCAATTAAATTTAGCGACGGAACGGTGCCTGTTTTTTTCCCTTTTTCCTGTATATATTTTTTTACTTCATTCAGCACATCTAACTGAAGGTCAATATCGCCTTTACGCTTGTCAAGATCCTTTACTTTGCCAAGAAAAAGATCAGCTTCTGCCCCTACTCCATACACAGATTCTTTTGATTTGTAGGATACTATATTTCTTTCAACGCTGTCAAGCTGGTAAATTACCAGTCTAAGCCTGTCTTCAATAAATTTAAGTGTTTTAGAAGCTATCAGGTTTTTATCTTCAATGCCTTCTTTATTGTAAACCTCAAATAATTTAGTTAATATAGCTTCCCCTTTTAAGGGTTCCGGCGTTTGCAAATTTACATCCAGCACAGTAGAAACATTCGATAACGGTGCGGCTCTTATGCTTGCTGATATTGCTGCAGATACTGCTGCTACCGGGCTTATTATAACATAATAATTTTTACCCACAACATTTTGATTGTAGCTATTATTTATAAAAAGGCGATAAGCAGTATTACCCAATACAACAGAAGAGTCAAAAGGTATAGATTCGTCATTAATGCCTACAGTTCTGCTTTTCCAGTTAATTGTAAAATAGTATTTATTGTAACCAATAATACTGTCTTCATTTATTGCTACAAACCGTATAGGGGAGTTTTGTCCGTACAATTCTTCCTCCCTTACTTTTCCTTCATTATAAACAGTTGCATATAAATCAAGACCTTTTACAACTTCCTGCACTATACTGGATGATTTAAGAACCAATATTTCATTATCAACAATCTTTTTTTCACTAAAAATATTTAGAGCATCCAATACTTTGGAGTCGCCGGTTCCTTTATTGGGGTCTTTTAACAGTACTTTGGCACCTGCAACATAAATGGGTACCTGTGATCTTAAATAGATAAATGATACACATAATGCAATAGGAATGGTAAGCGCAAACAAGGGCCAAAAGGGAAGGTATTTTTGTAATAATTGTACAAAAATATT
>JAYVZR010000451.1:0-3218 GCA_043783135.1 Ferruginibacter sp.
TTATATAAAAAAATTGACTTTTTCAATAAGTTGATGTAGTTATAAAAGGCACACAATAGTTGTCATCAAAATGTAATTATTAGTCATTTTCTTCAAAGAGATGCTAACCTGCAAAATAGCCGTGTCCACATAATCTTTAATAGCGTATATTTGCATCGAAATTTATCAATGAATCAACAAACAAGTATATCAAATATTGCCTATAACCAATCATTCATTTATAATGAACTGGATGTATTGCAGGATATTGACCGTTCAGTACCTGGGTCGGTTCATTATGCCATTAAACGCTACCGTAAAGACTCGCAATGGAACATGGAAGACACCGGCATGTTAGTATACCATTATGAAAAAAATAGTCCTGATGAACATTACCTTGAATTAAAATTTTGTGTAACCGGAAATGTATATTGCCGTGAAAAGCAGGCGGAATGCAATTTTTGTAAATTGAATGCTTCTAAAACATGTTTAGAAAAAGTAGACAGCATTGATGTTTTAAGTTTTAGTTTTAAACCTTCGTATCTAAGGCAGTTTGTAAGAGGCCAAAAGCAACGCAACATATCAGATGAAGTGCTGTCTTTTACCCATACCAGTTCTTTTTCAAAAATATTACCGCTTTGTGGCAAGACAAGAATGGCCATTGAAGGCTTATTAAATCATACTTATACAGATACTTTAGAAAATATTTTTATAAATGCCCAAACACAAATTTTGCTTTTATATAGCATGGATTGCATGTTAGGCGATAAAGAAGAAGTATTTACGTGTAAGTTTTTAGCCAATGCAGCAGATAGGGATAAAATTACCAAAGCAAGGGAAGTATTGATTCAGCATATTGGCGAACCACTTACTATTAAAGAATTAAGCCGTAAAGTGGCCATTAATGAATGTTACTTAAAGAAGGGGTTTAAAGAAATGTTCGGTACTACTATATTTGATTTTTATCAGAGCCAGCGCATGGAACACGCTAAGTATTTGTTGTACGATAAAGGCCTTAGCGTTACAGAAGTTTCTGCACTCTTGGGTTATTCTTCTATTTCACACTTTAGTACCGCTTTTAAAAAACATACGGGTATTAAACCTTGTGAACTTTTACTTAGATAATTAGCTTAAAAATTTTTATAAAAAAGGGCATTCTATAATTAGAACGCCCTTTTGGCTTTCAAACATTTAAAGTATTTAATAAAACATCTTTAAAAGTTGCAAAAATGTTTTAAAAAGCTCAATATAAAAAGGATATTTAAATTAATTGGATAAAAGCGGAACTAAAATAAGGTTGCAGTAATAAGATAAACGGGAGTAGGATTACTCCCGTTTTTACCCTAATAAAACCCTAAACCAGCAAAAAGTTGTAAACGTATATTGGCAAACTGTTCAATATTTTTAGCAAATAATTTTTAGCGTATCGCAATCAGGTAAAATGAGCCAATACTATGCCAAACGGAAATAATGTGCAAAACTTCAAAAAATAGTTTGTCCCGTTGTTTTGCATTAGTTTTTTGATTGCCGCCAATAACCCTATTTTACTACCTTTGCACTCATTTTAAAGTTAGATTGAAGGAAATTATATGTCAGCCAAATACAAAGAATACCAGCAACTGAATTTACCTGTTATAGGAGAGGAAATACTGGAAAAATGGAAAGAAAACAATGCTTTTGAAAAAAGCGTTGCCTTAAGGGAAGGTAGGCCAACCTTTGTTTTTTATGAAGGGCCCCCAAGTGCTAATGGTATGCCAGGTATTCACCATGTAATTTCAAGAACGCTGAAAGACCTTGTTTGCCGTTATAAAACTATGCAGGGTTTCCAGGTAAAACGTAAGGGCGGATGGGATACACATGGTTTACCGGTAGAATTGGGCGTTGAAAAACTATTAGGCATTACTAAAGAAGATATTGGCAAAAAAATATCCGTTGAAGAATACAATGCTACCTGCCGGAGGGAAGTATTAAAATTTAAAGATAAGTGGAATGAAATTACCAAAAAAATGGGCTACTGGGTAGATTTGAATAACCCTTATGTAACATTCGAAAATAATTATGTAGAAACATTGTGGTGGTGCCTGAAAGAGCTCTATAAAAAGGATTATTTATATGAAAGTGTGAGTATTCAGCCATATTCCCCTGCTGCCGGTACTGGTCTCAGTTCTCATGAATTAAATCAGCCAGGTACTTATAAAGATGTAAAAGATACGAGTGCAACAGTAATGTTTAAATTAATACCATCTGTTAAAAGGAATGTACCAGAATCAATAGAAGGAGCTGAAGCACTTGCAAAATTTGGAATAAACAGCTCTTACGAAAATTTTACTATACTAGCTATTGATGAATGGGGTAATAATAATTCCAATGATTCTCAAATCTTCTTTCTTGCATGGACTACCACTCCATGGACGTTGCCATCAAATCTAGGTCTAACTGTTGGCCCCAATATTGATTATGTGTTAGTAAAAACGTTTAATCCTTATACACATCTACCAATAAATGTTATTCTCGCTAAAGCACTTTTGGGTAAATATTTTAAATCAGAAGGGGAGAATGGGGATTTTGAAAATTACTCTTCAGATGTAAAAATATTACCCTGGAAAATTATTGACATATTCCCTGGCTTGAATATTCAAGGCTGTCAATACGAACAACTCCTTCCATCTGAAGCCAACACTATTGAAAAAATAAAAGAGATCACTCCGAATGCTCACCCATTCAGAATTATTCTCGGCGATTTTGTAACCACCGAAGACGGAACCGGTATTGTACACACTGCCCCGGCTTTTGGTGCAGACGATTATAAAATTGGAAAGAAAAATAATCTTGGCATATTAACCCTTGTAGATAAGCAAGGGAAATTTGTAGAGGGGGTGGGCGAGTTTAGCGGGCGCTATGTAAAAGATTACAAAAATGAAAACGATTATGCCGATGTTAATGTTGACATCAGTGTAAAACTAAAAAAAGAAAACCGTGCTTTTAAAGTAGAAAAATACGAGCACAGTTATCCGCATTGCTGGCGTACAGATAAACCAATTATTTATTATCCTTTGGATGCTTGGTTTATAAAAACAACTGCAGCAAAAGACAGGATGGTAGAGCTAAATAAAACCATCAACTGGAAACCGGCGGCTACCGGCACCGGCCGTTTTGGTAACTGGCTGGAAAATATGGTTGACTGGAACCTTAGCCGCAGCCGTTACTGGGGCACCCCCTTGCCTTTCTGGCGCTCTGAA
>JAYVZR010000452.1:0-3218 GCA_043783135.1 Ferruginibacter sp.
GTAGAAAATTTTAAAAATAAACTACCGGCCAATATTGATTACAAGGCCAATTTTACTGAAATGGTGCAGGCACTTTATCCCAGGATAAATGCCCGGAAAGATTCGCTGATAAATGTGTTGGGTGAACAAAGGGTTGGCATTGTAAACAAGCTGAACCTTGATTATAAAGTATTCAGTAACGCATTTGCTGAAATGCAGGGCCTGCTCCGCTCTGCCAACAAACTCAACCAGCAGCGTACCAATGTATATGCACAGTTAAAAGCACTTACCGGCAACCACCTGGATATGGAAAGTATCGACAAATCCCTGAATACTTTTATAACTACCGGCGGCAATATTGCAGACAAAACATTGTTGCTCACCAACAGCATCCAATCACTACTAAAATAAATATTACCATGCCTAACAAATTTGATAAACTGGCCGACGATGCCCAGGTACTTACAGACGAACAATTTAAAGTACGTTTCTCCAGCCTCACCAAACTGAGCGATGGCGATATTGGAAAAATAATCAACGACTCCGGCATCAGCAAACAAGACCTTGCCAGCTTGCTGGTAGCAGTAAAAAATGCTACGGACTTCAATAATAAAACGGCACAATCTATACAAAGCATACAGAATGGCGTGCAGGCGCTGGTATCTATTGCCAAGAAATTAATGTTGTGATTTTTTAGAAAACCAATTGTCAGAGAAATCTATAGTGATAAATCTTTTTAAAAGAAGTCATCTCTATAGATTGTTACAAAATAATATACAGTAAAACCAGCAGCATCAATATTGAAATACAAACCCCTGCAAACAACGCTTCCTTATTTCCTTTTTTTATTTGTTGTATTATGCGGAATGGAACTTGTGCAACAAAGAGTATCACTGCAAAGAATAATAGAATAATAAAAAAAACTGCATTATCCTGAACTGAATTTTTTTAAATGTTTTATTTTGGCAGAGATGACATCTTTTTAAAAGATGCCATCTCTGGCACCCCGTAACTGTATATTTTCTTATACAGTGCCTTCGTTCCGGTATTCAAATAAAAGATACTCCTGCCCATTATCAGCAGTAACCCATCTTACAGGAAAGCTTTGGTACATGTAAGTATAAAACCCGTCATTATCCACCAGGGAGTATTCAATGTTATTTACAAATATTTTTTTTGAACCAAAATACTTTTCATAATAGGCCCTTGCCCCTTCATTAGAAATTGAAGGGGTATGAATGATACGATTGGTACACTCAAACAAATCATCCATCAAATCTGCTTTTTTTTTACTGCTTTCAGTTATCATAAGCTTTTACCAAAACTGTCCATAATTTTTTTGCCTGCTTTGTATATTTTTCTTTTTGTTCTTTGGTATTTACACAATACAACAAATCTTCCAGGGCATCAAGGTGTTTGTTTTTTATGGATACTGTTATTTTCTTTTCTTTTTTCATTGCCTGTATTTTTTGCCAGAGATGACATCTTTTTAAAAGATGTCATCTCTTTACTTGTATAATTGGTGAATCATTTTGTATGATGTGAAACGTAAAAGAAATCAGGCAGCTCCCTTCAATAAAACCATTTTGCCCCAGACGGGCAACATAATTTACTGCTTTGCTGTATGCTATTTCGTTTAGGTAATGCTCTTTAACCAAGTACATTGCCAATGTTTTAAAACTATTTACTCTTACATAATATTTTCCTTCTTTAAATGTGGTAAAAAAATTATCATTAAAGAGCAGGAATATATTGCTTGAACTGGGACCGTAGGTATAAAAAGCCACTTTTGAGTGGTGTTTAAAATAATTACGGTGGTATTTTTTGTACAATTCTATAAGTTCATCCATGGTAATGTCTTCGAGCAGCGGCTCAATATCTTCAATAAACATTTCATCTTCCATGTAGTATTTACCAGGTGCAAGATGTATAGTCAATATTTCAGCCCTGCTGTAGCCCCATATTTTACTTGGTTTATACCGGCGCATTTTTATTTGTGGTTTCATGATAAGGGTTGCCAACCTTCCTAAGGTTGGCAACTCCGTCAGCGGTTGTTATTAATTTTCGTAGCGTAAAAATTACGAAACATAAAATCGTCTCCGTTATATTTTTTCTTTTGACTAATAGATTTTTCAGGATATAATTTTCCAAATCTCTTCTTCATCCCATTTTTCCGGGAAGCCCATTTCCTTCATATCAACTAGGGTGCAGGTTTTAAATAAATCAGTCAGCCGTTTAGCAAAATTATTTCCGGGGCTTATTATTTGTAAAACATAATTCATGCAGCAGAGCGTTGCATAAAGTTTATTTGGATGCAGTTGTGTATTTTTCAAAAAAGGATAAACAGTGTTAGAAGGAATTTGTGGCATAGTGGTAAGCCTTCTGTTCCATATCCTGCCATGATGTGCACATATATTACGCAGGTGTGCAAATGTGTGCATCCAGCTTTCTAATATCTCAGGTTTATAAAGCCCGAATTCTTTGGTGATGGTTTTCTTTTCAGTTCCTTTTTTAAGATTGCTGAATAGTTTGCTAAGCAAACCCAAAGTTGCCACTTCAAGACTCATCCATGATGGTGGGTTTTCAGGCTCATCGTATTTTGCTTTATAGTGTTTTATAAATGTTTCTGTACTTCTGCCCACTTCTTTATACAGCATTGAAATATCATTAATAAATCTTGGCGTATCCCTATACAAAGAAGCATTTTCGTGCCAGTGGCTGCCGTAGTTTAATGCAAAATGATAAATGATTTTTGAACGCAGAGAAATCTCAATTTTTTCCAGTGCATCAAAAATAAGCAGCCTTAATCTGCGATCAAATATATACAGGTCAATAATATCTTCAAATACGATTTGTTTTGTAAAAGGATGATTAGGGTCGTTGTTGTCCTGGAAAGGATAAGTATAGGCCCGGAGCCTGTAAAAACTGATATTGCTTAAATAATGAGCTGCTTTTATTTCATCTTTAAATAGTAAACCTCTTTGCTTAAGGCAATCAATCTGTGCAGTAATATCTATGGCTGGTTTTTTATATTGCATCAGTGAGGGCTTATAAATCGAAAACCTGCCCGGGTGCGCTAATCTTACGGGAAGCGTGGCAGGTCTTATTGATACGAAGGTAATGTTGCCTGCACATATTTGCAAGTTTTAATTTTACTTTTTTGTGAGCATCCAGTTAAATTGACACGGATAACAGTTTTTTTAAAAGATGTTATCAGTGGTTTGCCTATTCAAAATACC
>JAYVZR010000453.1:0-3207 GCA_043783135.1 Ferruginibacter sp.
GGTGAATATTTATACAGCATTGACCGTATGTTTTGGAACCTTAAAAGAACTGGTAAATTAACCAATTTAAAGGGCCTTATTATTGGCGGATTTAAAATAAAGAAAGATGAGGGTGATGAAGAATTTGGCAAAACTTTGGAAGAAATTGTACTGGAAAAAGTAGCAGGATATAATTACCCCGTTTGCTTTGATTTTCCGGTTGGGCATCAAAAAAATAATTTTGCTTTAAAGTGTGGAGTTATGCATAAACTTGATGTAAATACAACTGAGCCATCATTAAAAGAAATCTAAGGATTTTGTATATTTGATAAAATAAAATTTATGGCATCCCAATTAATTGATAAAGATTATGTATCCATAAAAGTTTCTAAAAAAATTGGTATCGCCGGTATAAAGCGGGTAAAGGAATATGTACGTTTTTTAGAGATAAATAAAGATGCTCCAAAAAGAGTTTCTAAAAAAAAGGTTGCTGAACTGGCCGATGAAATCACTGCCGGGGCTTGGGAAAAATTAAAGCAAAAAAGGGGCTTTAAGTGGTAGTTGTTATTGATGCCAATATTATAATAAGCGCTTGTCTAAAAATTAATGGCCGTATAGCGAAACTTATTTTTAATTATTCATCAAATATAAATTATGTAGTGCCTTCATTTATTTTGAGTGAAATAAAAGAAAATGAAGAAAAAATTTGCAGCTCAAATAAAATAAGTAAAAACGAATTTAATCAGAACCTGCTTTTGTTACTTACGAGACTCCTGCTGATAAATGATGACAAGATAACTGATGCTACATTTCAAAATGCATTTGAATTAACAAAAAGTATTGACCCAAACGATACAATTTATATAGCTTTAGCCATTTCTCTTGATGCGCTTTTTTGGACCGGTGATCTAAAGCTTCTTAAGGGCCTTAAAAGAAAAGGCTTTCATCATATAATTACTACTTTAGATTTTGAACAAATATTAAAAGGCTTATGACAAAAATCCCTCCCTATTTAAAAAAAGGTGATACTATCGGAATAACCTGCCCTGCCGGTTATATGGCCAGGGAAAAAGCACAAACATGTATTGACAACCTGCAAAAATGGGGCTATCAGGTAATGGTGGGCAAAACACTGGGCAGTAAGTCTGACAATTATTTTTCGGGAACTGATGAAGAGCGACTGAATGAATTACAGGCTATGCTTGATGATGACAGTATCAATGCTATTTTATGCGGCCGTGGGGGCTATGGTGTTGGCAGGATTATTGACCAACTTGATTTTAAAAAATTTAAAAAGAAACCCAAATGGCTTATTGGGTATAGCGATATTACTGTGTTACATGCACATATTTATACAACATGTAAAACAGCCAGTATTCATGCCCCCATGGCAGCGTCTTTTAATGAGGGCGGGGCAGATAATGAATTTGTGCAATCGCTAAAAAAAATGCTGACCGGCAAAAAAAATAAATACACCTGCTCTATTCATCCATTTAATAAACTGGGCAATACTACAGCTGAACTGGTTGGCGGCAATCTTTCTTTGCTGGCACATTTAACAGGCACCCCATCTGACATTGATACAAATAATAAAATACTTTTTATAGAAGACATTGGTGAATACATTTATAGTATCGACCGTATGTTATATCAATTAAAACGAAGTGGTAAAATGGATTATTTAGCGGGTTTAATTATTGGTGGGTTTACAGATATGAAAGATACGGAACGGCCCTTTGGCAAACCTATTGATGAAGTAATTAATGATATTGTAAAAGACTATCATTACCCGATCTGTTTTAATTTTCCGGTAAGCCATGGTAAAGAAAACTATGCTTTAAAAATTGGTGGTGTTTACCAGTTAAGTGTTGGTAAAAAAAATGTGCGGTTATCGGAATAATAAAACCTTACTGACTCAGCAACGAATCCAGCTTTTGATGAAATAACGCAAAGTCATTTAAGTTATGGTGGTTTCCATTTTCAATAGTTATAAACTCATCTGCAGGTTTTAGCACCATTTTTAATTTTGCTGCACAACGGTAAGGTATAACGCCATCATCCGTTCCGTGAAAAATGGTAATAGGCACTTTTACTTTTTGCAGAAATTGACTGGAAGGAATAATGTAGTTTACCACACCGGTTACCGGATACACAGGTGCATAATATTTAAATAAATCCGGAATGCTGTAATAAGGAGTTTCTAAAATTAATTGCCGGCAATTTTTTACGGATGCCAGCTGGGCGGCAATGCCGGTACCAAATGATTTTCCAAAAATTATTATTTGGTTTGCACTATACTTTGCGGCAGCCATTGTATATATTTCAGCTGCCTGCTGATAAAGTATATTTTCATTTCTTACACCAATACTTTTTCCAAAACCGGGATAATCTTCCATCCACAGTTCGTAACCATGTTTGGTAAAGTTTTCAGCAAATTTTGCATAGCGGCTGATGTTTCCTTTATTGCCATGAAAATAAATAACTACTCCTTTGCGCACAGGGTCAGCTGGTAAAAATTTTACCATATTAATGGTATCTGTATTATTAAATGGTATATCTGCCTCTTCAAAAGCTGTATTGAAACTGTATCGGTAATCTCTTGATAGCTTAACCGGGTGAAACAAAAAATAATCCTGCAAAAAAAACAGCGCTACACCAATAAAGACATACAAAAAAAGTAACCATTTTAACCATCTAAAAATTGTCTTTCGTTGTATGCTCATCGTCTAAAAAAATATTTTTAAAAATTTCTACAGATTTATGGTGCAAGGATATCCCTTATAAAATTGTGGTATTCCGGAAAAGAAGGAAGGTTGTTATGGCCCCCGCCTTTTATGCGTATCAATGTTATTTTTCTTGGATTTAAAGCCTGTAGTTTTTCACTATTGCTGATTGGTATCAGCCAGTCTTTTGTACCATGAAAAATATAGGTATGGCAGTTTACTTTTGGTATCCACTTATCGGTACGCATGTGAAAACGCAATACATACTTCATGGGCAGAATGGGTAAAAAACGTTCTACTGCTTTTTTAAAACTAAAATAAGGTGCATCCAGTATTAAATAACGGGGTTTGTTTTCGCTGGCAAGGTTTGCTGCAAAGCCGCTGCCAAGGCTTCTTCCATACACAATCAGGTGGTTTTCGTGATAGGTTGCCGACAGGGTATCATATACAAACTGCATATCGCTGTGCATATCTTTTTCGTTACGCTTGCCGGTGCTTTTTCCAA